>NZ_JACJER010000221.1:0-3552 GCF_014164185.1 Shewanella sp. SG44-6
TGAACGTTGTTGTCTAATTGCTTCTAAATATCCAGTTCCCATCATCATTTCCCCCTTTACGTTACCTACACCGTGTTTATATACCGTCATAATGGGTTTGACGGAATAACAATAATATATGAATAAAAAGCAGTCTAAAGGACTATGTTGAGAAAAATAGGGCTGCTCTAATATATTGCTCTTACTTGGTTTATTTTTTACATTTGCCATCGACACTTTTAACGTGCAATTTAAGTTTTATATTTGAATGTAAGAGTCATTAAATTGCTTTACTTCAAAGACATAGCAAATGTAGGATGATATTAATCAATAACTTAAACGTGCGGCTTTATCGGTCGAGCCGTTCAATAAGCTGTTAGCATTCTGAGGACTTAAATGGTCATATTCAAATGATAGAAATCAATCATCGCGTATAATAGTTGTGTGACAATTCACCATTTTGTAGTTTAATTATCCCTTGTAAAATTAATTAAAATTAGTTGTGTTAATGAAAAGAGCAAATGTAAATTTAATGTTTAAATCTTCCGGTGTTGTACTGTCTATATTGTCATTTTATAGTTTTGCTTCATTGAACTGTTCAGGTTTTTCTGGGTGTGAAAGAAAGTATTGTGAGATTGAGCAGCAAATAGAAAGTGCTCAGTTAGCTAATAATCAAAAAAAGATAGAAGGACTAAAAGTTGCCCTAGCGGAAGCCAAGTCCAATTGTAGTGACACAAAACTTAAGCAAGATTTAGCTTACGAAATTAAAGAAACTAAAGATAAAATTGCCGAATATAACTTAGATTTACAAGAAGCAAAGGGAAGTGGCAAGGATAACAAAGTCAGAAAATACTAAAATAAGATTCAAGAAGAAGAGCGTAAATTGGAGTCGCTTCTACAAGAGTTATCCGAATTAGGTTAGATAATGCTAACAAACGCTTCAAGAGGGACAGCCAACGCATGGCATTTTTATTATGCGTTGGTTTTTGTGACTACGGTGTTTGCGGAAGGTCAGTAGTCGCGTTGTCTGCCCCTTAAGCGTGCGTTAACTTACTTAATCATGGAGGATTTATGAACATCAAAAAGTGGATGTGGGAGATAGCGACAATATCGGTTGTCTGTGTATTGCTACTTAACCCAGAGTTAGTGTCTTTAGTTTTGTTTGTTGACGCTGTTGGGCTTGATATATTCTTATTACTTATTGAAGTACAGATAGTGACTGTAAGTGGGTATTATTTTCATACTTGGTTTAAGCCCATATTGATGCCTTTCTATAAATGTTTACTTAAAGTTGACCCCTATTTTTTCATCCCAACGAAGGATTCTGTTGGCAAGTATCCGATGATATTGTGCCATGCAGTCCCTTTTTTGATGTTACTAATTATCGGTGTCACTGTCGCTAAACCAGTTATTGATATGGCGTGACGTAAGTTAACAAGCCTCTGAATTAAGATTTTCCAATGCTTTCATGCCATTTGCAGAGCAAATCGCCAGCCAGTACTTGGTTCACTTATTAGAGGGGCGTTATGTTTTTTATCGAAAGGATTCGTGCATGAATAAATGGTTGTCTAATAAAAGAATCTTTATGCTAGGTTTCTTTCCTGTTCTAGGATTAATTATTACATTCCTTTTAAATTTTATCGCTGGGCCAGGTTATACAACCTCAGTAAATCAAGGTGCTCTTGCTATTTATTTTATGGGGTCTGTCATGTGGTCAGTGTTTGTTTTTTTTACAGGTATATTTATGTACTCAAAATGTAGTTCAATGAATCACATAAAATTTATTCTTGGAGTTTTATCTGTCACTTTTGGTGCCGCCATGCCTTGGATGATCGGTATATCATAGTAATCAAAAACATAACAAAAACATCATGGTGGGAATTTCACTCGCTGAAAAGGCGCTCCTAAAATCCCCATATGTAAAGCGTTAGCTTTTCAGCCGATACCATCAACATAAAAAGGAGTTTATTGATGAAATTTTCATTCCTAATACTTTGTATAATTACTTTTATACCTAAATTTGCATTCGCAGATTATGGGGTACCTTTCATATTTCAAAACTGTTATAAATCGCTAGATTTCGTAACTTTTAAATTTGAGTATGTTAATCATCCTGAACAATTATATGACGAGACTACAAAGGATTTGCCTAACGCTGCTAGGAAAGAACTAGAAGATAAAGGTGTAATATATCCAGGAGTAATAGATACAAGTATTTGCCAATTAGATAATGCCACCATAAAGGTATGGTTAGAAAAAGAAAAGCTACTTTCACTTAGTATTAATGGTGTAACAAAAGTTAATAATATACCTATTAATGGTGGAGCTATTTTCTTTGATAAACTTATTATTGACGGGCATGGTTATCCAAAAGGTGCAGATAAGGGTGGTTTAAGTTTTTGTTTTTTTGGCCCTAACAAAGAGCGCTCTGTCACAAGAGAGTATTTCCATATCTATCAGCAGTATCCAAGTGCAGAGGTAATAGATATGAAGCGCCTTGAAAAAGAAGTAAATGACAGAAATAACTGGGAAAAACCTAGTTATTACCAAAACTGTGATGGTTTTGAACGGTATATTACGGGTGGTTTATAAAAAGCTAACACATATGAGCCTTCCGCCAGTCAATAGGCGAGCCTAACTTATTTGACTGCTTTTGCAGTCAAATTCAAATCAATCAACAAATTCATCTACTTCGTCTGTCATTTAGCTGTCAAATCATCGTGCTCTTAGAAATCAAAACATGCAAACACATATAGAGGCTCTCTTATTGCGATCTTATCGCTGCCTGACGCTTTTAAGATTTAACTCAGTTGCAGGCAAGTTGTATTGGCTGTTGGTGTTAACCACATGACCTTTGAGCATGGCACCGTGACGGACAATTTTCATTCGTCGACGTAATAGGTCTCGGACAGCGCGCATTTCACTAGGGTAATTATAAGCTATAGGAAAGTTGCCACCACGTAATAATGAGGCGATTTTAAAGGAGTCGACTTTATCATTCTTGGTTTTACCGCCGTGAATCGCCTTCATATACAGCGCATGGCCGAGAATGAAATCAATCCCAAGTTCAGCACACCAATCTGACACCCAATACTAAAATGCATGCACTCAACGCCGACAATCACATTGCCGATATAGGGTTCTAGTATGAGTAATAAGTCATCTTTGTCAGCACCAATCTTTTTATGTGCAACAACTTCCCCTTTAGAATCAATGATACAGACATAAAGTAAGCGTGCATGTAAATCGATACTACAGTAGTATGAATGTGAGTTATTATAAAATCTCATTGAGTTTTCTCCTGTTGGTTTAGTCACCTTAAGCATACCGCTGATGCGGCTTACTAGGGAGGAGGCTCAATGAGTATCAAGCTAATTAATTAGGACAAAAACAGTTGGCTTTGTTCGTGCCTCACAAGTTTAGCCAATTGTTTTTTGCCGCTTAGTGCGGCGTTGAGGCTGTAGAATTTCTCCAGAAAGACGTTTTCAACGTTTTTTAACAAATAAAGTTAATTGGTTGTTTTTTGAGCTTGTGGCGTATCGATGTCTGTGATCTAATAGATATTATTCACCT
>NZ_JACJER010000222.1:0-3360 GCF_014164185.1 Shewanella sp. SG44-6
TCATAAAGCCACTGCAGCCGAAGTATTTGGGGTGCACTTTGAAGAAGTCACGACCGAGCAACGTCGCCGCGCCAAAGCGGTTAACTTTGGTTTAATTTATGGCATGTCTGCATTTGGTTTAGCTAGGCTGCGATGCTCGAGAATAACTTTAGGTAAAGGATAATCAAGTGCTAGCTCGACTAATACGTCTTCAGCAGTTGATGGTGCACCCTTAGGAGTCTTTTTCTTTATTGGGTAACCTAGTTTTTCAAAAAATAGTGTCTGTAGTTGCTTTGGTGAGGCTAAGTTAAACTTCTCTTCGGCTATTTCGTAGGCTTTGTTTTCTAAATCATCCAGTTTTTTGGCTAACTCACCACTTTGTTGGCTCAGTAACATTGAGTCGATAAGGACACCTTGGCGTTCAACGTCTGACAGTACTTGAATTAACGGTAGCTCTAACTCATCAAACACACTGGCCAGTTTGGGTTCTTTTTTCAGTCTTGGCCATAAGTGTTGATGTAAACGCAGGGTAATATCGGCGTCTTCAGCGGCATATGGCCCAGCAATATCTAAATCAACTTGATTAAAAGTCAGTTGCTTTGCGCCTTTGCCTGCGACTTCTTCAAAACTGATATTTTTATGGCCAAGATATTTAAGCGCTAATCCGTCCATGTCATGACGTGATGCTATTGAGTTAAATACATAGGATTCGAGCATGGTGTCAAAGCGGACACCTTTTAGGGTAATACCAACATTGGCTAAAATACTCATGTCATATTTGAGATTTTGACCAACTTTCTGCGGTGTATCGCTTTCAAGAATAGGACGCAGTTTTTCAAGTGCGCTGGTTTTATCAATTTGTTGCGGTGCATCAAGGTAATCATGTGCTAATGGTAAATAAGCTGCTTTACCTGCTTCAGTGGCAAATGATAAACCCACAAGTTCAGCTTCCATGTAATTGAGGCTAGTTGTTTCAGTATCAATTGCAATCAGTTCAGCGCTATTGAGCTGTTCGATCCATTTGTCGAGTGCTTCCATCGTCAGAATCGTTTCATATTCTGCTTCAATGGTCGGTGATACCGTGATGTCTTCATCGCTATCTTTGTCGCTAACTGTGCCGCGAGGTTGCTTGTTATCTAATACTTCTGCTAACCAACGCTTAAACTCCATTTCACCAAAGCATTTAATCAGTTCATCTCGATCTTGTGGCTTAACAGTGAGTTCATGCCAGTCTTGTTCAAGTTTGACATCAGTTTTGATGGTGGCCAACTCGTAAGACAGTCTTAGCATATCGGCATTGTCGATAATTTTAGTCGGCATGGTTTTTGAGCCTCGAAAGCCCACTTCAATGACGCTTTGTGGATCCGCTAAAATCTTCTCTACACTTCCCACACCAAGCAGCATCGCGAGCGCGGTTTTCTCGCCGACGCCAGGTAAACCTGGAATATTATCTGACTTGTCGCCCATGAGTGCTAAAAAGTCGATGATTCTATCTGGATGGACACCGTATTTAGCCTTGACCTCTTCCGGTCCCATAATGGTGTCTGTCATAGTATTGATTAACGTGACATGCTCATTGACGAGTTGCGCCATGTCTTTATCGCCGGTACTGATTAAGGTTGCTCGGCCTTCTTTACTCGCTTGCAGGGCGATGGTACCGATAACATCGTCGGCTTCGACACCAGAAATGCTGATCAGTGGTAAGCCCATCGCGTGGATGATTTTGTGCAATGGTTCGATTTGAGTACGCAGATCATCAGGCATAGGTGGACGCTGGGCTTTATATTCGCCGTACATATCGTTGCGGAAGGTTTTGCCTTTGGCATCGAAAACCACTGCAATATGACTCGGACTATAGCGGCTTAATAAACTGCGAAGCATATTAACGACGCCATAAACCGCACCAGTCGCTTCACCTTTTGAATTGGTTAAATGAGGCGGCGAATAATAAGCGCGATAAAGATAAGATGAGCCATCAACTAGGATGAGCGGGTTATTGGGAATCGTTGGCATAATTAATATTCGTGTTCATTATTTTGCGAGACTAATAGGATGACATTATACCCACAGCACCTCAAGATGCTTGTGAGATTGTCAGTTATTTATCCAAAATGACGCTAAATAATCTTGACGTATGACAAGTCGTGCATTTAGTGGGACTTTATCGGTGCAAATATCTCAGGAAGTAGAAAATCAGCCACGAAAAAAGCTCCCAGCCTGTGGATAAGTCTGTGAGTGGAATAGTCAACCTTGTTGGATAGATTTTCTTACGGCTTTAAATGAAATCGGTAACTAGTTGATTTTTTTAATTTATTTTTATTTTTGTGAGCTAAATATTAATTTTAATAAATATTACTATTTTGTGGACTTTTTTATTGATGTCAGTTAAGTCACTCGCAAATTTAGTGATGTTTTGTGACTAAAAAAAGCGCATCTACTAAATTCGACGCTCTAAGTTAGCACGATTTTTAATCAGATCAACCGTTTTGTTAGTTTTTTGTTGTATTTTTTGTATTGTCACTTAAAAGATGAAGGAGAGTGTCATGAAAAAGGTTGCTGTTTTACTGAGTGGCTGTGGGGTATTTGATGGAACTGAAATTCACGAAGCGGTATTAACGCTTCTGGCGATAACCCAAGCGGGGGCGACATATCAATGTTTTGCGCCAGATATTACTCAAATGCACGTAGTGAATCATTTAACCGGTGAGGTCAATAACGACGAAAGTCGTAATGTTTTGGTTGAGTCGGCACGAATTGCCCGTGGTGAAGTGCTTAATGCTAATGCCTTAGAGGTCAGTCAATTTGATGCTTTGGTGATCCCTGGTGGCTTTGGTGCGGCTAAAAATTTATCAAACTTTGCCACCACGGGCAGTCATTGCCATATTCAGCCTATTGTAGAGAACTTTATTCGTGAATTCGCTTTAGCTCATAAACCGGTGGGTTTTGTGTGTGTTTCACCTGTGATGATCCCCAATATTTATGGCAAAGGAGCTGTCGGTACTATTGGAACTGATTCTGATACCGCGCATGCATTTAATGAAATGGGAGGTAAACATAAAGATGCACAAGTGGAAGATATTGTGGTTGATGAGGCCAATAAAATCGTCAGCACGCCAGCCTATATGTTAGCAACCTCGATTTTAGAGGCGCACATAGGTATTGAGAAACTGGTTACAAAAGTGCTTGAAATGGCTTAACGATTAGGCGTGACATATATCTTACATGTGAGCGGATGAATAAAAAATGCCACCCTTGGTGTAATGCCGCTCGCTTAACAGTGAGCGGCTCTTTTCTTATAGGGGTAACGTGGTGCTTTATATAGCACTTGTCTTGGAAATGGTTTTCGCTTTCTTTTTTTTGGTAGGATTAATCGCTTTCCAT
>NZ_JACJER010000223.1:0-3262 GCF_014164185.1 Shewanella sp. SG44-6
GCTCGTATTGTCGAAGCTGAAGCCGAACGTCATGATAAAGCCATGCAACTAGTGCAAGCTATGCGTCACTTTTCAACCTTTGTATATGGTGTCAACCTGTGTAAAGAAGAAGCTGATATTGGAAACCTACTGCAATTTAGCTCACCTATTTATCGCTTAGAGTTGGCCATGGTTGGACGTTTATTTGCTCAAGATCCTGAGCTTTATGCCGATATCATATTTGCACAAGCTGGTAGTCAACATGCGATAAGTGATTATCTTGATAATTATCGTGATGCATTAACCATGTTGCAAACCGGAAATAGACAAGCCTTTGTTGAGCAATTTCAGCGAGTGGCGAAATGGTTTGGTGATTTTGCTCCTCAGTTCCAACACGAAAGTCGCGCCATGTTGCAATCTGTTAACGATATGAAAAGCAGTTAACTTGTATTTGGGGTACTAAACAGTTTTTAAATTTGTTTTACCCCATCATTATTGTTGTATTGAACAGTAGAAAACAAACAGATGCAGTGGTGTAGGGTTCGGTAAAATCACTTACTTTTATTTCTTTACTGTCTTTTTGTATTCCTAGTCGAAGTGAATTGCTGTTAAATGAAGCATTATTAATTAATCTAAATATTGCGAAATAGTGACACAAAGCTTATGTTTAACTAGCATCGTAGTGTAACAAAACCGTGTTAGCTCAGTAAAAGCAGTTGCATTTGGAGGATAACCCTATGTCGATGATGCCATCGAATACACTGCCTATTCAACAGGTTGAAGATAATTCCTTAGGGCATTTTCTTTATGGTTTAATGAGTGCCTTTCCATTGTTTTTTGTTCCCGTATTATTGAGCCTTTGGTTTAATTTGATCCAGAAAAATATTAATCCAGATTCTGTGCTAGGTAGTCATTTACGCTGGCAACGCATGAGTATAATCGGCCTGTGTCCATTTTTTATTGCCGGTTATTGGTTAAGTCCATTATGGTTAAGTTTACCAATGTACATCCTTGGTGTTAGTTGGTTTAGTTATCGTATTTTCAAAGGCTGGATCAGTCTTAATGATGGTCTTGCCGTTTAAGTAAAAGAAGCGACTAGTGAAGCAAAATGCCGAGATAACATCTCGGCATTTTTATTGGCTTGAGTGAAGGTCGGCTCAAGATAAAATAGTTGGATAACCTTTAACTCATAGTAGATGTTTTATTTTATCTGGTATAAGTCGTGGAGCAACTCAGCATATGACAACTGCGTTTGATGGATAATAATGATGCCATCGGCTTTTAGCTGTTTTACGGCAATCGCATTAGTGCTCAGCAGCGCAGCATTACTACTAAAACAAGTATTAACAATAACGGGTAAATGACTGCGTAATTTAACTTCAACTAGCCCCGCTAAATCGAGGCTTAACTGCTCAGGATGAGTAAAACTTCGCACTCCTGACTCACATAGGCCTAATTGTTGATTACCGTGGCTAAGGACCGTATCGGCGGCTTGTAGCCAATCGTCAACACTAGCCATGGTATTTCGCTCTAATATCACCGGCAAATTGACTGAACCAATTAAGGTTAACATGTCGGTGTTATACATTTGTTTACCGCTCAAAATCAACATGTCTGCTAATTGGCTTGCGATACTAAACTCTTGTTCATGATCTACTTGCATTATGCATACTAAACCGGCTTGCTCAATCACTTGTGCATGCTGTTTTAGCTCTTGTTCATTCAGTTGTTGCTTTAAATCGTTGAGCAAAATAGCTTGAAAACCTGATTCTTTGATAATCTTAGCTTGGGTGGCTAGTTCGGTATTATCTATCGGCAAATTAATTTGCTGTAATGCGCTAAACTGTCCGGCACCTATTTGTAAATGTTGACAAAATAACTGAGTGTCTTGTGATTTATAGTCGCGTGAATGCTTTGCTTGGCTATTGGGTAAAGCCTTGATTGGTTGTTGTTTTGAACTGCCTGGTTCAATCAATAGCTGGGCTTGCGATAGCTGGGTTGGTTTAACCGTTTCACAGGGGTAGCAGCCTAATACTTTAATAAAACGGGTAAGGCGTTCTAGCTCTTTAATCGCTTGTTGAACTTCTGCTGTGGCTAAGTTGCCATCAATGTCGAGATAAAACATCTCTTCCCATGGCGTTCCTGGAATAGGGCGAGATTCTAATTTGCTCATATTCAAGTTATGCGCTTTAAGAACCAGTAATGCCTCTACTAATGCACCAGGCTTTTGTCCTGTTGCCATGATTAAGGTGGTTTTAGCGGGTAATTGAGACGGTACTGCAGAGGCTTTGCGGGCGACAACGATAAACCGACTTTGGTTAATCTTTTGGTTTGCTAAACCTTGTTCCATTGCAATCAGTTGATATAAGGCTCCGCCTTCTGCACTGCCTATTGCTGCGACAGTGTTATTCTTCGCTTCGATAACTTTTGTCATTGCCTCAGCACTACTGGAGCAATATTCAAGTTTAATATTAGGATGTTGGCTTAAATAACGACTACATTGGCTAATTGGCTGCGGATGCGCATAGATAGTTTCTATATCAGCTAGCTTACTGTCAGGTTTCGTGAGTAAACAGTGACTGACTTCAATGGTTGTTTCGCCGACAATCGATAGCGTTGTATGTTGCAGCACGTCATACACTTCATTGATAGATCCTGAAGAGGTATTTTCAATCGGCAGAAAGCCGTAATCAGCATGACCAGATTCGACGGCATTAACGATGTCATCAAAACTTTTACAGCCAAAATCGAGCATTTCTACTTGGCGACGAGAGCAGTAACGGCTAGCTGCTAAGTATGAATAAGAGCCTCTCGCTCCTAAATAAGCCACAGTATATTGTTGTTTTTGAGTGTCTGGATTTGCTCTGCCGTGAAGATAGGTTTGTTGAAATAACACTGAGTCTTCAATAATACTTTGATAAAGGGAGATGACAAAGTGAGCATCAAGACCTTGTTCTCGACCTTGTAGCACGAGTCTTTCGAGCAGTTCTTTTTCTCTTTGGGTGTCTCGTATTGGCCTAACATCAATTTCTTTACTGCGAGCTACATTTAAGCTTAATTGGCGGCGTTTAGATAATAACTCTAATAGCGCTTTATCAAGAGCAGTGATCTGTTCGCGAGTTTGACTTAACGCGGGTGGTTTTTGCATATAGACCTCAAAATTAAAAGGCGTACCGAAAAGCATGATCTATCGGATTGTGCGCAAAGGCGAAGTGCGGGTAAACAAAAAACGCATCAAGCCAGAATATAAATTACAAATCGGAGACATCGTTAGGGTTCCGCC
>NZ_JACJER010000224.1:0-3226 GCF_014164185.1 Shewanella sp. SG44-6
ATAAATCGAGAAATCGACAAAATCTGATACAAAAGGTCTTCTGGTGTCGATTGGGGTATCTAAACCCGTTTGCAGTACATTTAAACCTTCTAAAATCAAAATGTCAGGTTGGCGAATAGCTTGATTTATGTTGATGCCGATGAGTCATTGCTTAAAGATTGGTATAAACAACGATTCTTGCAATTTAGAACTGGGGCGTTTAGTGACCCAAACTCATTCTTTCATCACTACTCTTCTTTGACCGACGATGAAGCGAATGTAATTGCTGCCAATATTTGGGATACCATCAATGGCCCCAATTTATCATTAAATATTCAGCCGACACGCGAGCGAGCTCACCTGATTTTACAAAAAGGCCCCAACCACTTAATGGATCGGGTTTTACTGCGCAAATAACACGATATGCGCCTATTATTAGGCGTTATTTAGTAAGACTTGTTCGAGATAACGGACTCACTCAATATTCAAAAGTACGCCATAAGGTGTGACACTTAGTCATTCTAAGCAAACACCTTATAAATAACCAACCGATTGTATAAAAATAACAAACAACCGTTTAGTCGCCTCCTTCGGCCAGCATTTGAGTCTTTCTACCATGTTATTTCATTGTCTCATAGAGTAGAAAAACGTCATCCTACAGGCTTAGGCAGGCGTCAGCAGGCCTAAATTGCTGTAAAATTCACCTTATATAACCCACATCCTTATTGCCTATGTCGCTGCTCGAAGACTGATTTCACCACCTAAATAGCGCTTAATACCTTGGTCAGTTTCAAGCAATAAAGCACCTTGATCATCAATGCCTCGACAAATACCGTTCACACAATTGGGTGCCATGACTAATGAAACATCGCGATTAGCAAATAAATCATACTTATTCCAGCGATCCAAAAAAGCGCCCAACCCTTTTTGCTCAAATAACTGAAGATCAGTTTTAAGGGTTTTGTGCAGTTGGATCAATAGCTCGGTTTTATCTGGCATACTCATTAAACTGGAGAGATCACTCCAGGGCTGATCAATAAGCCCGCCTTGTTCTGCAGACATACTCATATTAATGCCAAAACCAATTACAAGCTCGGTTTGTTGCGCAGATGAGTGGGCTATTTCTACTAAAATCCCTGCTAATTTTTTATGTTCTAGATAAATGTCATTCGGCCATTTTAAACCTAGCCCCTCAACCCCAAACGCTGATAAAGCCTTAACAATAGAACAACCAACCACTAAGCTTAAGCCACTTGCTTTGCTAATATCGCTATGTAAACGCCAGAACATGGATGCATAAATATGGTGCCCGTAGGGAGACAACCATTTCCTGCCTCTTCGACCTCTGCCTGCAGATTGATATTCAGCGATGCAAATATCACCCGATTTAAGTTCACTAGTATGTCCAAGTAAAAAAGCATTAGTGCTTGTTGTTTCATCAAAATAAAAACAGCGGCCGTCAACATTATTGACAAGAATTGACTCATTTACTAAGGACATTGGCGTCGCTAACTTATAACCTCTCCCCTTTACGCTGTAGATTTCAATGCCATAATCTTTTAATGCGTCGATATGCTGATTAATCGCCGCCCGAGTAAGCGATAGAGACTGCGCTATCACCTCACCAGAAACAAAATGCTCATGATGCAAACAAGCTAAAATTTGACGTTTACGAGACCAATGTTCATTCATTTATGTCTATCTCCCCAGCAGAACCCAGAATCCTTGGCTCAGGTTGTAATCTAACGCCAAACTTATTGAAAACCGTCTGGATGACGTACAGCGCTAATTGGCATACTTCTTTACCTGAAGCATTACCAAGGTTAACTAAAACCAAAGCTTGTTCTTGATGAACCGCTGCATCACCTATATTAAAGCCCTTCAACCCAGCTTGCTCAATCAGCCAGCCGGCAGCAAGTTTATAATGATCATCACCTTGTGGGTAACCCACTAAAGCAGCATAACGAGTTTTAAGGGTATTATAGACATCTATTGATACCACAGGATTTTTAAAGAAACTGCCCACATTACCTAACTTTTTAGGATCAGGTAGCTTAGATTGGCGAACATGACACACACAATCAAAAATTTGTCTCGCGGTCACAGTTGCAGGATCTAAATGTTGCAGTGGACCATAGTTGGTAACGGCTTGCCACTGTTTAGCTAACTTTAAAGTCACTTCAGTGATAACAGCTAAGTTTTTAAGCTGTTGTTTAAAAATAGACTCGCGATAGCCAAATTGACATTGGTCATTATCAAAATGGACTAACTTTCCGGTATCCAGTTGTAAAAACTGAATCTGATGACAGAACCGATTAAATTCAACACCATAAGCACCAATATTTTGTATAGGAGCGGCGCCAACAGTCCCAGGAATCAGGGCCATATTTTCTAAACCATAAATCTCTCTCGAAAGGCAATACTCAACCAAGTGATGCCAATTTTCTCCCGCTTGTACAGTGAGATAATAAAAGTCATCGTCTTGATCAATCACAATCCCCGTAGTACTCACCTTGACAACCGTTCCCTGAAAGTCATCAGTAAATACCAGGTTACTGCCGCCACCAAGTATAAGCATTGGGTTTTGTTGTTGATACAACTCAATACATCTAGTGATTAGCTCATTTTTGCTAGTGACTTCAACTAAAGAAGCGCAATGCTGATTGAGGCCGAGTGTGTTTAATGCAGTAAGGGAGATAGACATAGACAGACATCAAATTCAAAAATATAACGCTATTGTAGCAGGGAATTAGATAATAAATTACCATGATTAACCGGAAAAACATGCTGTGAATAATGTCATCAGACATCGAAGAGCCATCATATATGTCACAGTTTGCAGAGCTATACTTAAAACAAATGATAACTGAGTGAATTACAGTCAACAATGACTAATAAACTTGTATTGATCCACCTTGTGAATGATCGCTATTCTAGTAGATCTCAAATTTAGCCTGTTAATGACCGACTCTTTTATGGGCATATCATCAACACTGGTCAATGGCTTAGGTTTAAGGCACAAATTGCAGACGTAAAACGCCCGCTACATAATAGCGGGCTGTTTCACGACTCTTTCAAGTCAAATAGGCGCCTAGAAATGACCTACTCTGACATGGGCATACTGGCCAGTATGCCCATGCGAGAGTAGGTCAGTTCTAGGTGCCAAAGAACACAGCAAGGCCACTCTACTCGAGTGGCCTTTTTGTTTTGTGCCTTAAACCTAAGCAATTAGTCAGTGTGGCCAGTA
>NZ_JACJER010000225.1:0-3218 GCF_014164185.1 Shewanella sp. SG44-6
GCGAAAACATCCATGTTTTCGCAGAGCGCCCATGGATGGGTTTACAGCGTGTCACAGAAGTGATTGCACTTAGCCTGCAGCAGGCAATAAGTATCAATGAAGTGTTGGTATCGAATAAACTAATTTGATTATAAAACTCATCCAGCCACAATAATAAAGCGGATTAAACTGAGCTAGCAGACAAAGAAAAAGGGCTTAGCATTGCTGCTAAGCCCTTTCGGTAATTGGTGGAGGCGGCGGGACTTGAACCCGCGTCCAGAAAGCCTACATCCTCGGCACTACATGTTTAGTCTCTCTTTTATTTAACCAAGCAGTCTCCGAAAGACAGGATGCTACTTGGTGAGTCCGGTACTGTTTCGCGGTTCACCCCCGGACGGAGTTCCCTCGCTAGCACACTGTAATATGACCATCAGAATCCACTGTCCACGTGCGAAACGTGTGGTTGATGGCTAGCTAGCCTAAGCTGCTAGAGAGTAGTTAGAGTCGTTTGCAACTATAACGGTGCGGCTTTTTACGAGGCCAACCGCCCCTCGACATGCTCCTTGGGTTTCGTGAATCCTGTCGAATCCAGAATCGCCCCCAATTGAGTTAACTATAACGCTTTGTGAGATGAATACCTAGTATCCATTAACAAAATATAATCGTTTGTTCACTATCTGTTCGTTATAGGCCTATGTTCAATAACAACTTATCAGTTTTCATCGTTTCAGTGGCCCATTAACAATATTAAGCGTTTTCTTTGTCTTTTTTCATTACGCGGGCTTTTTCGATTTTCCACTCGCGTTCTTTGGTGTCTTCACGTTTATCGTGATCTTTCTTACCTTTACCTAAGCCTATTTCGACTTTTACCCAGGCACCTTTGCGCCAGTACATTGATAAAGGAATTAACGTATAGCCTTGACGTTCGATTAAGCCGGCAAGCTTGTCAATTTCACTGCGCTTTAATAGCAGTTTTTTGGTTCTGATTGGATCGCATATTACATGGGTTGAAGCAGTATTCAGTGGTTGAATAGTACAACCATGCATAAAAGCTTCACCCTCTTTAATATAGACATAACAATCCGATAAATTGACTTTACCCATGCGAATGGACTTAACTTCCCAGCCCATAAGTTGTAATCCCGCTTCGATTTTGTCTTCAATGCGGTATTCAAAGGTCGCGCGTTTATTGCGTGCGATGCTCGCTGAGGCGTTTGCTGATTTCTTTTTTACCATTATTATTACCGTTCTGATTGCCGTTATTGACCTGAAGGATGGTGCTGGACAACCCGCAGTGAGCCCATTTGATAAACTCTATTATGTTTACTAACTATAATAGATATGGGGGAGATTTATGATATTACAACGATTATACCGAGTTTCTTGATGATTGTGTTATTTCCAACGCGATTTAACACTCTCAGAGATGCCTTTTTTGTTTAACGTGATAAAATCCCGCTATTGTATTAAGGATTGTGATGTCAGATGCCTAAGATTTCCAAAAGTATGCTGGTTAGATTTAGTGCCTTAGAAATGTATGATTTAGTCAATGATGTTGAATCGTATCATGCTTTCCTACCTGGATGTGTTGGGGGCAAGGTACTGGAATTTGATGGCAAAACCATGGTGGCATCAGTTGATGTCAGTAAAGCCGGGATCAGTAAAACATTTACTACTCGTAATCAAGTGGTGCAAGCTAAATCTATTTCACTTGAATTGGAAAATGGTCCCTTTAAGTACATGCATGGTCTATGGAAGTTTACTGAACTAACCGACGATGCCTGTAAAGTTGAGTTTGATTTAGATTTTGAATTTTCAAACATGCTGGTTGATATGGCGTTTGGTAAAGTGTTTAAAGATTTAATGTCGTCTATGGTAATGGCGTTTACCGATAGGGCAAAGGTGATTTATCGTGATGAATGAAACAGAAAAGTTTTCGGTAGATGTTATTTATGCATTACCAAAACAGCAGAAAATTATTTCGGTGATGGTGTCTCCAGGTACCACATTTATTGAAGCCGTTAAGCAAAGTGATATGGTTAAATTTTTTCCTGATATTAACCTTGAAGAAGTTAAGCTTGGGGTGTTTAGCCGCCAGGCCAAACATGATGAGGTGCTTGTTCCTGGGCAGCGTGTTGAAATATATCGCCCACTCATTGCCGATCCTAAAGATGTTCGCCGTAAGCGTGCCGAAAAAGCTAAAGATGAAGGTCGTATTAATAAAATAACCGGTGCTAAAGTTAACTAAACTTAGAATAATATACGTTTATCAAAATGTGCTTTAGGCCTTTGAGTATTATCCTTTGGTCAATGATGAGTTTATCGCAAGTCAATGGATGCAATAAGCAGGGCAAAGTTTGTAAAATAAATCGTCTATGTTAATTTTGAAATAGGTTAAACACAGTTATTTGGGCTAATTTATCCATGTGTTAACGCTAGTTTAAGGTTAACTCGATTGATGTGTGGCAATGAAAAAATGCCAAAAAAAGCAGGACTCTCATGAGAGGTCCTGCTTTTTTTTGGCATAAATCACATGTTATTGTGTGGCTTATGTTGGTGTATTATCATTTTCTGCCTGGTTCTTTAATGCCGGACGTTGTTCTTCAACTAACGGTTTTGCATCTGGGCGAATTTCAGGTAGTAAAGGCTTCATATCTGGGTCGTTGACGGACGGTAATGAGCTTTGTTCCAGCGGAGTATTAAATTCTTTACTGAGATCGTAATCGCCGCTAACACTGGAAATTGTGTCGCCATTAAAGTGAATGATCAACTCTTTATGAGTAATGCTAGCATCTCGACCACTTTTGAAATGATAGACATAGTACCAAGTGTCATCAGAGAAGCTGTCGCGTAATACTGGGCGACCTAAAATATATTCTGCTTGTGCTTTAGTCATGTCGACACGAAGTTTTTCGACTTGTTGTGTTTCCATGTAGTTGCCTTGTGGCACATCTGGTTTATATATTAACCAGTCAAATACACTGCATCCGCTAAGAGATAATGAAAGCGCTACTGCGCTTACAAGGGTAAGACTTTGTTTTTTGTTTATCATTGTCTGCGCTACTTCCTAAATTCTGTCGGTCATCATACCCAAGCTGTCCCTATGCTGACAAGGGTCTATTAAAAGATGTTGTGTATTTGACTGGTTAATATATAAACCAGATGTGCCACAAGGCAACTACATGGAAACACAACAAGTCGAAAAACTTCGTGTCGACATGACTAAAGCACAAGCAGAA
>NZ_JACJER010000226.1:0-3181 GCF_014164185.1 Shewanella sp. SG44-6
GTGAAACTCATTTGGGTTGTATGGTTAAGTGACCAAGCGTATACGGTGGATGCCTTGGCAGTCAGAGGCGATGAAGGACGTAATAACTTGCGAAAAGCGTTGGCGAGCTAGTAATAAGCATTTGAGCTAACGATATCCGAATGGGGAAACCCACATGCATAAGCATGTATCACAACATGAATACATAGTGTTGTGAGGCAAACCCGGGGAACTGAAACATCTAAGTACCCGGAGGAAAAGAAATCAACCGAGATTCCCCTAGTAGCGGCGAGCGAACGGGGATTAGCCCTTAAGTCTATGGGGTGTTAGTGGAATGAGTTGGAAAGCTCAGCGGCACAGGGTGATAGCCCCGTACACGAAAACTAACCATAGATGAAAACGAGTAAGGCGGGACACGTGACATCCTGTTTGAATATGGGGGGACCATCCTCCAAGGCTAAATACTCCTGACTGACCGATAGTGAACCAGTACCGTGAGGGAAAGGCGAAAAGAACCCCTGTGAGGGGAGTGAAATAGAACCTGAAACCGTGTACGTACAAGCAGTGGGAGCGGTTCTTGAGACCGTGACTGCGTACCTTTTGTATAATGGGTCAGCGACTTACATTTTGTAGCGAGGTTAAGCGAATAGCGGAGCCGTAGGGAAACCGAGTGTTAACTGCGCGTTTAGTTGCAAGGTGTAGACCCGAAACCGAGTGATCTAGCCATGGGCAGGTTGAAGGTTGAGTAACATCAACTGGAGGACCGAACCGACTTATGTTGAAAAATGAGCGGATGACTTGTGGCTGGGGGTGAAAGGCCAATCAAACTCGGAGATATCTGGTTCTCCTCGAAAGCTATTTAGGTAGCGCCTCGAGCGAATACCATTGGGGGTAGAGCACTGTTAAGGCTAGGGGGTCATCCCGACTTACCAACCCTTTGCAAACTCCGAATACCAATGAGTACTACTCGGGAGACAGACAGCGGGTGCTAACGTCCGTTGTCAAAAGGGAAACAACCCAGACCGTCAGCTAAGGTCCCAAAGTGTATGTTAAGTGGGAAACGATGTGGGAAGGCTTAGACAGCTAGGATGTTGGCTTAGAAGCAGCCATCATTTAAAGAAAGCGTAATAGCTCACTAGTCGAGTCGGCCTGCGCGGAAGATTTAACGGGGCTAAACATACCACCGAAGCTACGGGTGCATTTCATTAGAAGTGCGCGGTAGAGGAGCGTTCTGTAAGCGGTTGAAGGTGAAGGGGTAACCCACACTGGACGTATCAGAAGTGCGAATGCTGACATGAGTAACGATAAAGGGAGTGAAAAACTCCCTCGCCGGAAGACCAAGGGTTCCTGTCCAACGTTAATCGGGGCAGGGTGAGTCGACCCCTAAGGTGAGGCCGAAAGGCGTAATCGATGGGAAACAGATTAATATTTCTGTACTTCCGCTAACTGCGATGGAGAGACGGAGAAGGCTAGGCTAGCGCGGCGTTGGTAGTCCGCGTTTAAGGTGGTAGGTTGAATTCTTAGGCAAATCCGGGAATTCGTACTTTAATGTACAGGCTGAGAGCTGATGACGAGTCACTAAGGTGATGAAGTAGTTGATGCCATGCTTCCAGGAAAATCTTCTAAGCTTCAGGTTAGCGGGAATCGTACCCCAAACCGACACAGGTGGTCGGGTAGAGAATACCAAGGCGCTTGAGAGAACTCGGCTGAAGGAACTAGGCAAAATGGTACCGTAACTTCGGGAGAAGGTACGCTCCTGTTGGTGATGAGACTTGCTCTCTAAGCTGACGGGAGTCGCAGATACCAGGTGGCTGCAACTGTTTATCAAAAACACAGCACTGTGCAAAATCGCAAGATGACGTATACGGTGTGACGCCTGCCCGGTGCCGGAAGGTTAATTGATTGGGTTATCTTCGGAGAAGCTCATGATCGAAGCCCCGGTAAACGGCGGCCGTAACTATAACGGTCCTAAGGTAGCGAAATTCCTTGTCGGGTAAGTTCCGACCTGCACGAATGGCGTAATGATGGCCACGCTGTCTCCAGCCGAGACTCAGTGAAGTTGAAATTGCGGTGAAGATGCCGTATACCCGCGGCTAGACGGAAAGACCCCGTGAACCTTTACTATAGCTTGGCACTGAACATTGAACCTACATGTGTAGGATAGGTGGGAGACTTTGAAGCTTGGACGCTAGTCTGAGTGGAGTCAATCTTGAAATACCACCCTTGTAGTTTTGATGTTCTAACTCTGGCCCCTTATCGGGGTTGAGGACAGTGCCTGGTGGGTAGTTTGACTGGGGCGGTCTCCTCCCAAAGAGTAACGGAGGAGCACGAAGGTTGGCTAAGTACGGTCGGACATCGTACGGTTAGTGCAATGGCATAAGCCAGCTTAACTGCGAGACATACACGTCGAGCAGGTACGAAAGTAGGTCATAGTGATCCGGTGGTTCTGAATGGAAGGGCCATCGCTCAACGGATAAAAGGTACTCCGGGGATAACAGGCTGATACCGCCCAAGAGTTCATATCGACGGCGGTGTTTGGCACCTCGATGTCGGCTCATCACATCCTGGGGCTGAAGTCGGTCCCAAGGGTATGGCTGTTCGCCATTTAAAGTGGTACGCGAGCTGGGTTCAGAACGTCGTGAGACAGTTCGGTCCCTATCTGCCGTGGGCGTTGGATGATTGAGGGGAGCTGCTCCTAGTACGAGAGGACCGGAGTGGACGAACCGCTGGTGTTTGGGTTGTCATGCCAATGGCATTGCCCAGTAGCTACGTTCGGAATCGATAACCGCTGAAAGCATCTAAGCGGGAAGCGAGCCCCAAGATGAGTCATCCCTAGAGCTTTAAGCTCTCTAAAGGGCCGTAGGAGACTACTACGTTGATAGGCAAGGTGTGTAAGCGTTGTGAGGCGTTGAGCTAACTTGTACTAATGACCCGTGAGGCTTAACCATACAACCCAGATGGGTTTTACTGATACGACTTAGTGTTAGAATGAAGCGCTTAAGCAGTGCGAGAGACTCAATAAAGCAATCAGCTTTCCGAATTATTATTTAATGCAATATACTGCGTTAGATAAACAAAATTTGTCTGGAAACCATAGAGCTGTGGCACCACCTGATCCCATTCCGAACTCAGAAGTGAAACACAGTATCGCCGATGGTAGTGTGGGGTCTCCCCATGCGAGAGTAGGTCATTTCCAGGCGCC
>NZ_JACJER010000227.1:0-3176 GCF_014164185.1 Shewanella sp. SG44-6
GTCGAATTACGCAAAGGCATTGTTTGCTCAACCTCTAAAGTTCTTTATCAGGAGCTAATGGCATTGGCTCAGCAGTATCCACATACTGAAGGCATTGGGCGCTTTTTAATTCATCCAGATTTCCCTGTCGACGTGCGTCATAATGCGAAAATATTCAGAGAAAAACTCGCCATATGGGCCCAAAAGCAATGGAAAGAATAACGATGGATTTGGCAGACTTACATCCTCTGGAGCAAGCTGCATTGAAGCAGTTAGCGCAATCGGTCAGCAAAGTTTTTGTGACCGGTGCGGGTGGCTTTCTTGGATTCGCCATTTGTCAGCGTTTATTAGCCGCTGGAATTGAGGTTGTCGGTTTTGCCAGAGGTCATTACCCTAAGCTTATAAAACTTGGGGTTGATATGCGTCAAGGTGATATTAGCGATTTTGCGAGTGTAAAACAGGCAATGCAAGGTTGCGATTTAGTTTTTCATGTGGCATCAAAAGCTGGCGTGTGGGGCAGTAAACAAAGTTATTTCTCGCCCAATGTCGATGGTGCAGCCAATATCATCAACGCATGCAAAGCGGTTAATATTCAAAGGTTAATTTATACCAGCACCCCGAGTGTAACGTTTGCTGGTGTGGATGAAAATGGCATTAATGAATCTGCACCTTATGCCAGTGAATACCTTAATTACTATGGTGAATCGAAAGCCATCGCTGAGGCCATGGTATTAAAAGCCAATCATTCCATGTTAAAAACGACCGCCTTAAGGCCGCATTTAATTTGGGGGCCAAATGATCCTCATCTGGTTCCGCGAGTGATCGAACGGGCCAAAGCAGGGCGCTTAAAACTGGTAGGACACCAAGATAAACTGGTCGATACGATTTATGTCGACAATGCCGCTTATGCACATATTCTGGCGGCAGTTGACCTTGTTGGCGCCGCCAATAGTGCCGGTAAAGCCTATTTTTTAAGTAACGACCAACCGATTACAATGGCTGCAATGCTTAACCAGATCCTAGCTTGCGTCGATTTACCGCCAGTGACCAAGCGAGTCCCTGCATCTGTTGCTTATGCTGCAGGTGCGCTGCTTGAAACAGTCTACGGCTTAGTTAACAAACAGCAAGAGCCCATCATGACTCGCTTTGTCGCAAGACAATTATCAACCAGCCATTACTTTGATATCAGCGCGGCAAAACAAGATTTAGGCTATCAGCCGCTGGTGAGTATTGAGCAGGGAATGCAAAAGCTTAAGTTATCACTGTCGCACTAATTGCCTGTTAATCATCTGCGTTAGCGGTTTAAGCTGTTAGCGCAAAATACCTTTGATTATTGCCCATGGTAATCTGCACTATAGAAAATCCCCTTACTAAAAACACCACACCAAATGGTTTGTAAAATTGTTTTTACATTAATGGTTTTGGTTATTTTTTAGCAATCGCTTGGTTATATTTTATTCCACTGTATCTTGAATCCCGACCACCATACAAAAGTTACCCTAAAGAGGGCAACAACTCATAACAAGGTGGCGCAGGGAGAAGCAATGCAAGACAACAAGAACAACACATGGAATTTAGCAACTTTAGCTATTCATGGCGGCCATCAACGCGAAGCCTTTGGCTCACTTACTACACCACTTTACCAAACCGCCACATTTGTATTTGATAACGTAGAGCAGGGTGGTGCTCGTTTTGCTGGCGAAGAACCAGGCTATATTTATACTCGTTTAGGTAATCCAACCACTGCAGAACTCGAGCGTAAAATGGCGTTGCTTGAAGGCGCAGAAGATGCGGCCGCAACCGCATCCGGTATGGCTGCTGTATCAAGTGCACTACTAACCCATTTACATGCAGGCGATCACTTGATTGCTTCCAAAGCCGTCTATGGTTGTACCTTTGCGTTAATGACCACTCAGCTGACTCGTTTAGGCATTACCAGCACCTTAGTCGATTTTACTGATATTGCAGCAATAGAAGCGGCTATTATGCCCAATACCAAAGTGATATTTTGTGAAACCCCAGTGAACCCACATTTACAAGTATTTGATCTTGCTGCAATCGCCAAGGTTGCTAAAGCCCATAAATTGGTATCAATAGTCGATAACACCTTTATGACGCCCTTATTGCAACAACCTTTAGCCATGGGGATCGACATGGTGATCCACAGTGCTACCAAGTACTTAAATGGCCATGGTGATGTTATTGCCGGTATTGTGTGTGGTAACGCCGAGCACATGCACCGACTCAAATATGAAATACTCAAAGACTTTGGTGGCGTGATCTCCCCACACGATGCTTGGCTCATTTTACGCGGCTTAAAAACCTTAGATGTGCGATTAACTCGCCACTGTGACAATGCTGAAGTGCTAGCTGAATATTTAGATAAACATCCTAAATTTAGCCAAGTTTTTTATCCAGGGCTAAGTCATCATCAAGGTCATGTTTTTATCGGTAAGCAAATGAAACGCGCCGGAGGAGTGATTGCATTTGAACTCAAAGGCAATAAGCAAGACGCGATCAACTTTGTTAATCGTCTCGAGCTCTTTACCATAGCAGTCAGTTTAGGTGATGCAGAATCCCTAATTCAACACCCAGCATCTATGACCCATTCACCATACACTCCAGATGCACGATTAGCCGCAGGTATCACCGATAATTTACTGCGTATCTCGGTTGGCTTAGAGAATGTAGAAGACCTGATAGCAGATATAGAACAAGCACTGCTGTAATAAAATTATACAAGCGGTAAGTGAATTAGACACCTGGATCCCTGATAACAGCTCTCAGGGATGACGTCCCGGTAGGGCTTACTGTTACATGCCCAATACAACGCTAGTAGGTGATGCTTACCACTACTTAATACGAATAATGCCCACTTCCTCGTCGTTCCGGCAATGCTTTTTAGCCGGAATCCAGGTGTTAGCTTTTTGCTTTTACACAAGGTCAACAGAAACACCTGGATCCCTGATACAAGCACTCAGGGATGACGTGAGGGTGTGGCTTACAGTTACATGCCAATACAAAGCTAGTAGGTGATGCTTACCACTACTTCATACAAACAACGCCCACTACTACGTCATATATGGACCCACCCGTTTTGCAAGTGATTTCGAAGCGTTGATAAACAAATTCATTGCCTTCATATATCCGGCTTGTGAACCGGGTGTTTTATATACCCGCAGCCCTAATGCAATTAG
>NZ_JACJER010000228.1:0-3099 GCF_014164185.1 Shewanella sp. SG44-6
AGCTATAAACGTAAGCTGTAATGACGTGAACTTTCTCTTCACCAAGAATGTCTTTCCATGCTGGCATCACACCGGCACGACCATTAATGATAGACTCAGCAATCACACCACGGCTTCCGCCATATAACCAAATGTTATCAGTTAGGTTGGGCGCGCCCATGAACTTGTTACCTTTTGCATCCATACCATGGCATGCAAAACAACCTTTCATGAATGAACCTTGACCTTGGGCTGCTAACGCTTCGTCATGTTCACCACCAGATAGTTTTATGACGTATTCAGCTAGACCTTTAATCTCGCTGTCTTCGATAGGTAAACCACCTTTAGGCGGCATCATACCGTTACGACCATTCATTAACGTGGTTTTAATAGTGGCTAAATCGCCACCATATAACCAATCGTCATCTGTTAGATTCGGGAAGCCTTTAGAGCCGCGAGCATCAGAACCATGACACTGTGAACAGTTTTGTAAAAACAAACGTCCGCCCACTTTTAATGCTTCAGGATCTTTTACCAACTCTTCTAACGGAGTTGCTAAGTAAGCCGCAAAAATAGGACCGTATTTTTCATCAGCGTGAGCCACTTCGCGGTCATACTGTGATAAACGGTTATCATTTTTTGCTGCTTCAATCGCTGCCGCTGAGTCAGCTTTAATGCCTTTGTCAGTGCCAATACTTTGGTTAGAACTTGTCCAACCAAACAGACCTTTATAGTTTCCTAGGCCTGGATATAGAGCTAAATAGATCACACCGAAAACGATGGTTAAGTAGAACATGTACGCCCACCACTTTGGTAGTGGGTTGTTCAGTTCTTCAATACCATCAAAACTGTGGCCCATCGATTTACCTTCTTCTACACCAGTGTAGTTATTATTAACTACCTTAAGAAGGATAAAACAACCAGCAATGACCACAATCGTCAGTACAGAAATCCAAATGCTCCAGAAGTTACTCATAATCATTACTTCTGATCTCCCGAGTCTTTCGACATTTTTGCAAGTTCTTCTTCTGTAAACACTAAGTTCGCCGCTTCGTCAAATTTTGACTTGCTGTGCTTACTGTATGCCCAGAAAAATATACCCACAAAAGTCACCATAACAATTATGGTCAAAATACCTTGAAAAGTACCGTAATCCATTATTGCCTCCTATTTGAGTGCGTGACCCAAAGATTGCAAATAAGCGATCAGCGCCTGCATTTCTGTCTTGCCTTCAACCGCTTTTTTAGCGCCAGCAACTTCTTCATCAGTGTAAAGATCATTACCTTTGTAGCCGCCTTTATGCAGGTTACGCAGGATAGTCATCTTGTCACCGGTCAGTTCACCGTCTAGCACATTTTCAGCTAACCAAGGGAAACCAGGCATGTTTGATTGCGGTACAACGTCACGAGGATTGTTTAAATGAACTTCATGCCATCTGTCGCTATAACGCCCACCAACACGTGCTAAGTCAGGACCTGTACGCTTAGAGCCCCACTGGAATGGATGATCCCAAACAGACTCACCAGCAACAGAGTAGTGACCATAGCGCTCAGTTTCAGCTCGTAAAGGACGGATCATTTGGCTGTGACAGTTGTAACAACCTTCACGAACATAAATATCACGACCTTCAATTTGTAAAGCTGTATACGGAATCAGACCTTCAACTGGTTCAGTTGTGTCTTTTTGAAATATCAGCGGAGTAATCTGCACTAAACCACCAAAACTAATGGCGATAACGGTGAAGATAGCAAGCAGACCGACATTCTTTTCAATTAATTCATGATTAAATTTCATCGAATCGGCTCCTTAAGCTTCTGCAATAGCAGGTAATGAATCTTTAGACGCTTTAACAGTACGAATAACGTTATAGGCCATAAGCAACATACCGGATAGGAAGAAACAACCACCAATAAAGCGTACAAAGTAGAATGGGTAAGAGGCTTCTAAACTCTCGACGAAACTGTAAGTTAGAGTTCCATCTGCGTTAACCGCACGCCACATAAGACCTTGCATAACACCTGAAATCCACATACTGACGATATACAATACAGTACCGATAGTCGCTAACCAGAAATGAACGTTAACCAGCTTCATGCTGTACATACGACCATGACCGAAAAGAATTGGGATTAAGTGATATAAAGAACCAATAGACACCATTGCAACCCAGCCTAGCGCGCCAGAGTGAACGTGACCAATAGTCCAGTCAGTATAATGAGATAAAGCATTAACTGTTTTGATTGCCATCATTGGGCCTTCGAAGGTAGACATACCATAGAAAGACAATGAAACAACTAAGAAACGTAATACAGGGTCTGTACGAAGCTTATGCCACGCACCAGACAGGGTCATAATACCGTTAATCATACCGCCCCAAGAAGGTGCGAATAGGATTAATGACATTACCATGCCTAATGACTGAGTCCAGTCAGGTAGGGCAGTGTAATGTAAGTGGTGAGGACCGGCCCAGATGTATAACGCAATCAATGCCCAAAAGTGAACAATTGATAAACGATATGAATAAACTGGACGACCAGCTTGTTTAGGCACGAAGTAATACATCATCCCCAAGAAGCCAGCTGTAAGTAAGAAGCCTACCGCATTATGACCGTACCACCACTGAACCATCGCATCGACTGCACCAGAGTACAGTGAGTAAGACTTAAATAAGCTTACTGGTACTGCCATTGAGTTAACAATGTGAAGTACTGCAACAGTAATGATAAAGGCACCAAAGAACCAATTCGCCACATAAATGTGGGAGGTTGTTCGTTTAGCGATTGTGCCAAAAAATACAATTGCATAGCTAACCCAAATAATCGCAATCGCGATATCGATAGGCCATTCTAATTCTGCATATTCTTTACTTTGGGTGATACCCAAAGGTAAAGTGATTGCAGCTGCAATAATAACGGCTTGCCAACCCCAAAACGTAAATGCGGCCAATTTAGGCGCAAATAGACGGACTTGGCAAGTGCGTTGCACAACATAGTAAGATGTAGCGAAAAGAGCTGATGTTCCGAACGCGAATATCACAGCATTGGTATGTAAAGGTCGTAAACGACTAAACGTTAACCAAGGTGTGTCGAAGTTCAGTTGCGGCCAGATTAACTGAGCAGC
>NZ_JACJER010000229.1:0-3011 GCF_014164185.1 Shewanella sp. SG44-6
AATGTTGTCCCTACGGGCAAGCCATTAGTGATAAGGCTCTCCATGATAGGGATAACCCCTGTGGCATTGGAATACAGAGGAATACCAATCAATACCGCCGCAGGAACAGACCACCATTGACCATCGCCTAAGTGGGCTTCGATCCAACCGTCAGGTACAAATCCATGGAGTGCGGCGCCAAGCCCAACCCCAATAATGACCCATTTCCACACTCGGCCAAAAATCTCTAGGGTCTCGCCTTTTGCAAATTCATGCCGTTCCGTTAACGTCATGGATGTTGATGTCATACCCTCGCTATTATCGTGACTTGCTTGTGCTTGACCTTGCTCGAGTGCTTTGGCGGCAAAGGACTGCAGCCAACGCTCAGCGCGGATCGTGTCCAAAAATGCCCCCGCCAACATACCCACTGACATGCCGACCAGCACGTATATCACAGTAAACTTCCAGCCCAACAGACTCACAAGCAACAGAACGGCGACTTCATTAATTAACGGCGAAGTGATCAGAAATGCCATAGTGATCCCAACGGGGATCCCCGCCGAGGTGAAACCTAAAAAAACCGGAATGCTCGAACATGAGCAGAATGGAGTAACAGCGCCAAAACCCGATCCCATAAAGTAACCGACAAAACGATTTTTTCCCGCCAAGTAATCCCGAACGCGCTCGACATTGAGCGAGGCCCGCACCAAAGCGATGCCATAAATCATCAGCAACAGGAGCGCAAAAATCTTAGTGGTATCTTCAATAAAAAAATGGATAGCGTCAGCGAGTTTAGTATTGGGATCTAAACCCATTACCCCAAAGGTTAGCCAGCTCGCTAAATCGGAAAATAGTTGCAGCATAATCAAACTTCCTTGGTATACATGAAAGCGATGAAGCAAAAGGATATTGCTATTTTAATTAGTTGAATAAACACCAATTAAATACAAACCATTTATCTTTGAATAAGTGGAAATTGACTCGCAATGGATTGTAATGATGCTTTTTGAGTTTCTATACCTGCCGAAAGCGGCAACGAGATTAATGCCTTTATACGATTTTCAAGTGTTTCTATAACATAGCTAAATTGCTCATCTATATCGGGGGCGTCGATTGATGTTGGGTCGGGTAAACCCCAATGTAATTTAAGTGTTTGACCTAACCACAAAGGACAGGTTTCTCCCGCAGCATTATCACAAACAGTGATCACTAAGTCAGGAGTGAAATCCGCCATCATATCCCAGCTTTTACTGCTTAGCCCTTCGGTAACATAGCCTCTGTGTGCTAGTTGCAAGAGGGTTTGAGGATGAACGACCCCGGCAGGTTCACTACCGGCACTCGAAAACTGCCATTGACCAATAGTAGTCAAAGATTGCTTAGCGACGAGATCTCGACCTATAGCTTCAGCTAGGATGCTGCGACAGGCATTATGGGTACATAGAAAGAGCACTTTTATAGCTGGTGCCATATCAACCTCTAGCAATTTAATATATGAAATTTCATATATTTTAGATTAAATTTTTTATTTATTTGTTACGAACAATCTTTAGCAACAGGCTCTAGCGCGCTCGGGGCGGCCACCCATCTTGCACAGATTACGCATATTTTCTTCAAGGAATACCGGATTTTGGCTGGTAACCTCACTCAACACTGACTTACCCCATTCTGGTAAATCATTACTGATACTATAGAAAATCCACTGTCCCTGACGACGGTCGATTAATAAACCACATTTACGCAACTGAGCTAGATGTCGCGAAATCTTAGGCTGGATCTCTTGCAATGCCTCGGTCAATTCACAAACACAAAGCTCACCCTCGTGCTGGATCAACATCAAACAACGCAAGCGAGTTTCATCGGCTAAACATTTGAAAAACTGGGTAGGATTAATCATTGATGTCCTTCGACTGTACTAATACAAACATTTTAATCCTTTCGTTCAACTCTCTAAAGGTTTGTTCAAACCCACGAGTGCCCGATTCGATTCTGGGATCGGGATAATCCCATGCAATAAGCTTATCTGCCAAGGGAAAACTCTGACACTCTTGCGTTGATTTTTCACAGAGACTGATCACAAAGTCAAAGGATTGCCCACTAAACTCACTGACAGACTTCGAACGTAACTCACTCGTATCCAAATTATTTTTCTGCAAAAGCGCAAGAGTTCGCTCATCTATGGGCTCAGGCTGCGTACCCGCACTAAACACATCAAACTGCCCTTGGGCCTGGTGTCTTAATAAGGCCTCTGCGAGTTGTGAACGCGCAGAGTTACCAACACAGAGAAAAAGTACACGTTTTTTCATGGGAATGAGTCCTGATGAAAGAGAACATCACTATATACGATTTACCATATATGTAAATATCCACATGTAATTATTTACTGTTCATTTAACAAAATTGTTCACTGAGCACTACAACATTGATCTTGTAAAAAATGCACTAATCCTTGTAATAATTCATAGTCAGGTACGCAGTACAGCACCCTTCCCTCGCGCCGTTGGGAAATCACTCCCGCAGACACAAGGGCACTAATATGGTGTGAGAGAGTAGAACCAGGGATCTGTAACTCGTCTTGTAACTGACCCACCGCAACGCCAGCATATCCGCCCTTGACCAGTAATCGAAATAGGGCGAGACGCGTCGGATGGCCCAGTTCTTTTAATACTTTAGCAGCATTCTCTATATTCATATCGGCCTCATTTCGTTAACTAATTCGATAATACCAGAAATATCCTTACCCTAGCGACCCTAAAATCGACCACACATAAACAATCGAAAGCAGGGTGTCATGTGTTTAAGCATCAATAGGTATACAAAATATTTCCATTATTCCAGAAATAGTGTATTGAAAACACCTTGCCTAAATACTATTATTCCAGAATATTCGAAACTTTAAATTGAAGAGGTAAAAAATGAATCCTGAAACGATTCTTATGATGAAAGAAACGGCAAGCATGTTCGCTTTTCTTGCCGTTGAGCTTACCCTACTATTTCTTGTCATAAGCTACCTAGTAGGTATTTTACAAGAATTT
>NZ_JACJER010000022.1:0-48782 GCF_014164185.1 Shewanella sp. SG44-6
TAGCGATTATGGTAACAGCTTGGTCTATTATGACACTAATTAGGTTTAAGAAAGGGCTCGCCTCACTCAAGATCGGTATGGAAGCGCTCGCAGCAGGCGATCTCGTCAGTCAAATTAATTCTTTTGATACCGATGAATTATCTGCACTCGCTGATGATTTTAATGAGATGAAACAATCATTAGCCCAAATCACGATAAAAAAAGAAAAATTGAAACAAGAAGTTGATATTCAAACCCGCAAATTGATTGAACAGCAAGATAAGCTTATTTTTTTAGCCGAACATGACGAACTCACGGGGATTTATAATCGCCGCGCATTTATTAAGCAAATTGATGCCGCGATAGCACGTGATTTACGCGGAGAACAGCAAGCTGCATTACTGTTTATAGATCTTAATAAATTTAAAGAGATTAATGATTCTCTGGGTCATAGCATTGGTGACGAAGTGATCATGACCATCGCTAATCGTTTGGTTAATAATCTGCGTACTACTGATATTGTCGGTAGATTGGGAGGCGATGAGTTTATCATTTGGCTCGATATGATCACCGAACCTATCGATATCAAAAACAAAATAAACCAATTATTGAGCAGTATTAAGCAACCCATAACCATCGGCGAGCACACTTTACAAGTTGGGGCGAGTATTGGTATTAGTGTACTGCCTGATGATGGTTTAAACAGCCGTGAACTTATCAGTGCGGCTGATACTGCTATGTATCAAGCTAAGGCTGACCACACGACTGAATTTTGTTTCTATACTGATGATCATCGAGTATCCGCTTTGGCTACTTCATAGGTTTGAGTATTCCAATCAAAATAATATTCTACCCCTTGCCACTCATAAACAGTGCCATTGTCACGCTGAATCACTTTGGCATTTTCAGGTAAATGATTCAAACCTTGAGCATATTGAATGCTGGTTGTAGTTTGTTGCCGTGGCGCGACTGCAACAGGCTCTAAAACCTCGATAGCTTGTGACTGGTAGACTGCGCTCAACTGATTTTGATAGGGGTAGCGACTAGGATAATCATTATTTCTCCAAACCGAATTGTATCGCAAGTTATTAGCATTGCTCCAACTAACACCAATACTCGGTCCCCAATATTGGTTACCACTCCAGCCTTGATCCCAACCGATCCCCCAACGCCAAGGGTCACGATGTCGATAATGATTATAATGTTGGCGATGGTTATTATGTTGAGAGCCGACAGAATGAGAAACGCGCTGAGAATACTCGTTCGCTAACAGCGGCTGAGCACTGACCAAACTCATCACAGTTAAGGTTACACTTGCACTAAGCCCTAATAACGGCATCAAAACCCACGGTTTGTTCACCCACATAAGTCACCTCCACAATCTGGTTCACAACATCCAGTTTACGCTAAGTATCACTAAAGTCGATATCAACAATATAGGTCTATCAAATGGCTTAACCCTATATTAGAAAAATGCTATAGTGCGCGCCATAGTGGTTTGGATTTGATTTACAGGCGGTAAACATGAGTTTTAAAGATTTACGCAGCTTCATCGATCATTTAGAAGCAAATGGAGAGTTAAAGCGCATTAGCTATCCTGTTGATCCTCATTTAGAGATGACAGAGATTGCTGATCGAGTTTTACGATCAGGTGGCCCCGCGCTGTTATTTGAAAATCCGACCAACCATACCATGCCGGTACTGGTTAACTTATTTGGTACGCCTAAACGTGTTGCTATGGCATTGGGAAAAGATGACCCTTTAGCATTACGTGAAGTCGGTGAATTATTAGCATTCTTAAAAGAACCAGAACCACCGAGTGGCTTTAAAGATGCCATAGCTAAAATACCAATGTTTAGGCAAGCGTTAAATATGCCGCCGAAAACAGTGCGTAATCCACCTTGTCAGCAAGTAGTCAAAAGCGGTGATGATGTCGACTTAACCGCGTTGCCAATCCAGCACTGCTGGCCAGGCGATGTGGCACCATTAGTCACTTGGGGATTAACCATCACCAAAGGGCCGCGACAAAAAAGACAAAATCTAGGTATTTATCGCCAACAGTTATTAAGTAAAAATAAACTGATCATGCGCTGGCTGGACCACCGTGGCGGAGCCCTAGACTTTAAAGACTTTAAACAGCTTCATCCAGGTGAACGTTATCCTGTCGTAGTGGCATTAGGTAGCGATCCTGTGACTATTTTGGGTGCTGTAACCCCAGTGCCAGATTCGATGAGTGAATATGCCTTTGCAGGCTTGTTGCGCGGCGAACGTACCGAGGTCTGTAAAGCCATTAGCTGCGATCTTGAAGTACCAGCCACCAGCGAAATTATTCTTGAAGGCTATATCGATCCTGATGAAACCGCAGTAGAAGGTCCATACGGCGATCACACGGGTTACTATAACGAAACAGACTCATTCCCAGTATTTACCGTGACCCATATTACTCACCGTAAAGATGCCATATACCATAGTACCTATACCGGCCGTCCACCAGATGAACCGGCTATGTTAGGCGTGGCATTAAATGAAGTATTTGTTCCTATCCTACGTAAACAATACCCTGAAATTATTGACTTTTATCTGCCGCCTGAAGGCTGCTCTTATCGTATGGCAATCATTTCAATCCGTAAACAATATCCGGGTCATGCCAAGCGTGTGATGATGGGAGCATGGTCATTCCTTCGCCAATTTATGTACACCAAATTTATTGTTGTGGTTGATGAGGATGTCAATTGCCGTAATTGGCAGGATGTTATTTGGGCTATTACCACACGGATGGATCCTACTCGCGATACCATGATGGTGGATAATACCCCTATCGATTACCTTGACTTTGCATCACCCGTTGCCGGTTTAGGATCGAAAATGGGTTTAGATGCCACCAATAAATGGCCAGGCGAAACCACCAGAGAATGGGGTACTCCCATTGTGATGGATGAGACAACAAAACAAAGAATCGACCAAATTTGGGATGATCTCGGCATAGAAGATGTGCCAACATTGTAACCATAGTGATCCGGTTAGGTCGTAAATAGCTATAATTAACTGATTGATAAAAAATTATAAAAGGGTTTAAAGGACGTTAGATGAAAACCATTCGTTGTCAGATTGAAAAAGTCACCCCGTTTAATGACGCTGTATATCAAGTGTTCCTTAAACCCGAAGCAGCCTTTGATTTTAAAGCTGGCCAATACTTATCTGTGGTCATGGGTGAAAAAGACAAACGTCCTTTTTCCATTGCTTCTGCCCCAAATGCTGCCTTAATAGAATTGCATATTGGTGCTGCTGTGAGTGAAAGTTATCCCATGCAAGTCGTTGAACGACTACAAACGGCAAGCCATATTGATATTGAAGCACCTGCTGGCGACGCATTTTTACGTAGCGAAAGCCACAGACCGCGGATCTTAATTGCGGGTGGTACTGGATTTTCATATATCAAAAGTATCGTTGAAGCACAGATTGCCAACGGCGAAACCATTCAGACTAAATTGTATTGGGGCTGCCGTAACGAAGAAGCCATGTACTATCAAGACATCGCCCGTCAATGGCACGCCGAGCATTCTTGGTTAGAGTTTATTCCAGTAGTAGAACTTGCTGACGGTAACTGGGAAGGTAAAAAAGCCAATTTACTCGAGCAGATTAAGCAGGACTTTGTCAGTTTGAATGGCTACGACATCTACATTGCTGGCCGTTTTGATATGGTTGGCACGGCACGAGAATTGTTCCGTGAGCTTGGGATTGAAGAAGCCCATTTGTATGGTGATGCTTTCGCATTTATAAAATAGGCTTAATTTCAATACCAGCATTTATGCAAAATTGAATCCATAGCTCAATACTAAAACCGACATATATGTCGGTTTTTTTATTGCCAAATTAAATATTTATTTAATCTCTGGTAATGATAATAGCTATTTACTAATATGATCTATATCTTGATATCCACTATAATTGTGAGGAAAGCAGCACAATGACTTTCCCGTTAAAAGTCGGACAATAATGGAAGTATGCCCATGAGAAACAAGGACGTAATCGATAAAGAAGTCAGTCTTAATGCTAATGACGAGCTGGTATCAATTACAGACAAACGCGGCATCATTACTTACGCCAATGAGACGTTCATTAAAATCTCAGGGTTCAGTGAGCAAGAACTCGTCACTCATAATCACAATATTGTCAGACATCCCGACATGCCAGCAGAAGCTTTCAAAGAATTATGGGATAAACTCAAAGCTGGTGAATCGTGGCGTGGAATTGTTAAAAATCGCTGTAAAGATGGAAGCTACTATTGGGTTGATGCCTTTGTCTCTCCCCTGTATGAAAAGGGCCAAATTACTGGATACCAATCGGTACGCATTAAAGCAAAGCCTGAATACATTACTAATGCCCAAAAACTTTACAGCCAAATAAAACAAGGAAAAACGGCCAGTTATGTCATGACTAGCCAACATAAACGCTGGTTAGGCGCGTCAATAACCTTGGTTGCAATCATTGGCTGTGGTGTAGTTTTTAATTGGACCATGGCAGCAGTGATCTTCTCTTTAGCACTGATTAATACACTATTATTTACCAAAGAACTCTTTTCACTGCCGAATAAGATTAACCAATATCAACAGCAATATGATTCAGTTAGTCGATTAGTCTATTGTGGTAACGACAGTATTTCCGTACTGGAATTTCAACAGGTTCTGAATCAGGCGAAAATGCAAGGGGTACTTGGCCGCTCACAAGATCAAGGTAACAACTTACATCATATCGCCAATGAACTGGTTCATTCTGCTCAAGAAGCTAATCATAGTATTGAGCAACAAAAAAATAAAATTGATGAAATCGCCAGCGCAATTGAAGCGATGAACTCCTCTGTTGCAGAGATAGCCCAACATGCGATATCGACCTCAGATCATGTAAACAAGGCACAGCAAGTGTGTCTTGAAAGTAGAACGGAAATGCACGCTAACCGTAATAGTATTGAGCGATTAGCGACTTCAGTTTCGGCAGCGGCATCGAATGCGCACTTATTAAATAAAGAAGCAGATAATGTGTCTAATGCCATGCAAGAAATTCAAAGCATTGCTGAGCAAACTAATTTGCTTGCACTTAATGCTGCCATTGAAGCCGCACGTGCTGGCGAGCAGGGGCGTGGATTTGCCGTCGTAGCAGATGAAGTTCGAACCTTATCAAGTAGAACTCAGCTCTCAACAGAGCTCATCTCTAAAAGCGTGCAATCTATGCATGCTATGCTTATTAATTGGACCGACGAAATGCAAGCCAGTAAACTTCAGGCTGATACTTGCGCAAGGGACATAGGATTTGCCTCGACAAAATTTGAAGATATCTATCAAAGCGTGAATGAGATAAACCAGTTTACACAACAAAATACTGTTGCAGCAGAGCAACAAAAACGGGTTACCGCAGAGGTAACCCATAATATCCATACGATTACAGAATTAAGCCACAGTAACTTGGCAAGCTTAAATGTGATTGAAGTTGCTGCATTAAATATTAAAACTCACGCAGATAAAGCCAAAGAACTCCGCCACACTTTCAGAGTATAAAAAAATGATTGCCTACTGCAAAAAACATTAGGCAATTTTTTGTATTCTGCTGATCAATTCTTTAAAATTAGCTTACATTATTTTTCGCAGGTAAGCCCATGCAACTCAGCCAATTAACTCAACCAATTTACGATCACTTATACCGCGATATCTTTGAGTTTCGCAGCACATTTGACTTACCCGTCAACGACGAGACCAGTCTTGATCATAAAGCAGACACTTTGCATACATCACTGATTATCGAAGAAATGACCGAGCTTGCCGAAGCGGATTCTCGTATTGAACAAGCTGATGCTATTGTTGATTCTGTCTACGTGTTAATGGGCCGTTTAGTGCACTTAGGAGCGACTCAGGTAAGCGATCGTTTAGAGATAAGCTATCTTGTCGATTTATTGCTTAACGTGGCTAAGAACCGTGAAATAGACTTTATTAAATGTTGGAATGAAGTGCATTCAAGCAACATGAGCAAAGTGTGCCGCAACCAGCAAGAATTAGCTGAAACCATTGCCCACTATGCCAAACAAGGTGTTGAAATTGTTGGTAGTACTAAAGGTGAGTTTATTATCGCTAAATGCGCTAAAGACGTTGATATGGCCGGTAAAGTGGTTCGTCAAGGTAAGGTATTAAAGTCAGTTTATTACCGCCCGGCTGACTTAACCACATTAGTGCGAGACTAATCGACAAATTAGCTCGTGGGCTTAGTTAGCCAGTACTGATTTACTCACAAAAAAATGCGCTTTCATCAGCGCATTTTTTATGCGTTTTTGAAGATTACTCAGCCACAGTAACTCTACTATTGTTAAGCGCCTGAATGAACCGCTGCGGACTATCCACACTCAAATACACCGTTTTCATGGGTTCAGGTAACTGACCCATACCACCATGATAAATAACCGCACGGTTTAGAGTAATAATGACATTACATTGTCCGCGGCCAATCATAATCGTTTCTGCTTGATCTTTATTTAATTCGATTGATTCTTGATGCGTCACACTGGCTATATCGGTCATGCTTATCACCATAAATCCCCACAAGGAGTTATTGATAACTAGGTTGTCTCGCATAAAATATAAAGAGTAATAGCGTGACAGTCGATGGTTAGCCACGATAGACATCAAGGTATAGGCAATGATGCTTGAGACAATAATCGCCACCCACTCACTCCACGATGCCAGTAATACGTAACTCAGACTCGACGCACCAACACAACCGATAAGCATTAACCACACATGCCAGCGTGTAGCGCTAACAAGATTGATATTGGCAATTACTGGTGGATGATGACGTGAAAACCATGGGATAGAATAAAACCAGTTAGTCGCTTCACTGGCCATAATAAGCGCGATAGTTAAGCTTTTATCATCACCATCTCGATAGGTTTCCACCGCCCCAACTCGAGGATCGCCCTTTAACTTTCGTACCTTAATCAAGCCACGAGCGACGCTGACAATTAAGTACAGTTGGATCACTAATAACACGGCAATAATTGGGTAGCGCAGCCAGGCCACAAACTCAAAGTAATGGGCAATTTCTGCAGGAAAACTTAGCCGTGCAACCAAGCTGCTTAAACTGAAAATAACTATTATTTTCCACAGTTTCTGGGCGCCCATTTTAATAATGCAATACCAATAACACAGTGGTAGCAACACAAAATAAAGCGCTGAAATAATACCCAGCATCAACTTGTCAGCATGGCTCGTTAACGACGCTGGGGTTAACTGAACGCCTAAGAAAAAACTGCATAGCATTAACACTAAAAAAACTAACCGGTACTTAACTGTTGCTCTCATTCAATACTCATCCTTGGGTAATCTCAGTTTAATTAATGCTGCGCTGTAGAAATTGATATGGGGGTAAATAAAAATAAAACAAGTTATTAACATATCAGCAAAAATGAATTGTACGCAGATTGATTGCCACAAAAATGGTTACAGGAAATGATTACAGGATATAAAGGATCGACTGTGGATCTTAGCTAGATGCTTCGTTTAAACAGCCAAGATAAACCGTGTATTGCCGTGGTTGGAAAAGCCATTGAATGGTCTGCTTCAGGGATGAGCAAAAATTTAAGCTGTAATGTACCTGCTTGAGCAGAAGGGTGAGATTGGAGTAGTTTAAAAAAAGCGCGCGCATCGGTAACCATCTGATGACCATCATGGGTGTAAGGTGGTTTTTCTAATTCGCCAATGCCAATAAACACCTTGGCAGATATTGCTGACGTTTGCTGGAAACGCTGAGCAAACTGCTGCAATAATTGTTTATTATCGAACCATAGAGATGGGCTACCCAACACGTAATACGCAAATAGCTTTGGCTGTTCTAATAAAATATATGCGCCGAGTAACCCGCCTAACGAATTACCCACAAAGGTGTTTTGTTGGGTGTCGACTCGATAGTTTTTTTCAATAAAGGGCATAACAACCTGGCTGATAAAGGCAACGTGGCGCTTAGCCTCGCCAGTAGGTAGTTTCCAACTCGCATCGTGACTTGGGGTATAGTCGCGGATCCGACTCGCCGAACCTTTACTTGGTCTCTGATAGCCAATAGCGACTAAAATAGCTTGCTGCATCATATTGGTGTTCATTGGAAATCGCGTCGCACCAGACACCACTTGCAAGCTATACATAGAATCCGTCATATAGACGACAGGGTAACGATGAGTGCTATTGTGGCGATAATCTTTTGGCAATTTGATCATCACTTGATAGTGGCGATCACCATCTTCAAGCACAAATTGGCGGGTACGAGGAATATTAACTAGCGCAGCAGAAGAATGCACATCAGCAGTGTTGTTTGGTAAGCCAGCCAGTACAGCATCATTGTGAGTTGACGCACTGGCGAGGGATAACCAACAACACATTATCGCGACGATTAACCAAACAGTTGTTTTCATGCATCCCTGCCACAAGGTAATAAACCACAAACCTTAAATCATATAATCCAGTGCAAGTGCAATAAACACTACCATGCCTGCCCAGTTATTATTTAAAAAGGCTTTAAAACATGGTGCACGTTCACGACCAAAGATTAATCGTTGCTGGTACACACCAAACCCAATGAAGCTGATAATGCCCAAGCCATAAATAACCCCACGATCGGCCACCAGCCCAGCCATAACAAAACACCCTAGGGCAGCAAGTTGAAATATGCCGATAATCTGTCGATCAAAGCGGCCAAACAAGATGGCGGTTGATTTAATGCCGACTTTTAAGTCATCGTCACGATCGACTATGGCATACATGGTGTCGTACGCTACCGTCCAACACCAATTCGCCATAAATAACCACCAAGCTTCCACAGGCACTTCACCAAGTTGAGCGGCATAGGCCATCGGAATTGACCAACTCCACACAATACCTAAAAACATCTGTGGCATGTTGGTCACCCGTTTCATAAACGGATACATCACTGTTAACACAATCCCGACGACAGATAACTGCACGACTAATGGATTGAGTAATAACACTAAGCTAAACGCAAGCAAACCTAAGACAGTAAATAAGCTCAGCGCCTCTTTAACAGACACTTCGCCCGATACTAAAGGACGCATACTGGTGCGCTCAACATGCGCATCTAAGTTGCGATCAGCAAAATCATTAATGATGCAGCCATTAGCACGCATAATGACTACGCCAACCACAAAAATCACCAGTACCTTAATATCTGGTAACCCTTGAGCAGCTAACACTAAGGCCATTAAACATGGCCAAAGCAAAAGTAAGGTGCCAATGGGTCTATCAATCCGCATCAGTCGCGCATAAGCATGCAGCTTGTCTTGCAATAACATTGGTTTCATCTCTCCCTGATTTTGCCAGCGAAACACCTTAACAACGCTCTAATTTTGCTAATGACACTAACAGCCATTTACTGCCAAAATCGACAAAATTAACTTGTACACGGCCTTTTTCACCAGAACCTTCAAAGCTAGTCACAACCCCTTCGCCAAACTTAAAGTGCTTCACTTTAGAACCTACTTTATGGCCTGTATCATTAAAACCATGAGGTTTTTTAGTCACAGTAACCGCTGCTGCACGAGCAGGGAAACGCTGACTAATTGATGGCGTGACCTGCGCACGAATGCGAATTTGTTCAACAAACTTTTCAGGAATCTCATTAATGAACCGCGATGGGCTGGCATAATCTTCACGACCGTAAATACGACGAGATTCAGCATAACTGATATACAGTTTTTGCATGGCACGGGTCATTCCGACATAACACAAACGGCGTTCTTCATCTAAACGATCGCCTTCATCTAATGCCATCTTGCTCGGGAATAATCCTTCTTCAACGCCCGCCATAAACACCATTGGAAACTCAAGTCCTTTAGCAGAATGCAAGGTCATTAACTGAACGGCATCGGTAAAGGCGTCAGCCTGACCTTCGCCAGCTTCTAATGCAGCATGAGACAAAAAGGCATTTAACTCGCCCATGTCTTCAAGCTCTTCAGGCATTTCGAAACTGCGCGCGGCGGTGACTAATTCATTTAAGTTTTCAATTCGCGCTTGGGCTTTCTCGCCTTTTTCAGCCTCGTACATGGTACGCAAGCCAGAACGATCAATCACGCTATCTGCCATACGGTACAGCAACATATCTGCCGTATCCGTGCGCATTGCAATAATCAGTTCCATAAAGCCATTGATGGCATTAGCCGCACGTCCAGCAAGGACCTTTTCTTCAATTAAACTCACGCAAGCTTGCCACAGAGTGAGCTCATGCTGTCTTGCGGTTGAGCGGATAATATCCAAAGTACGATCGCCGATACCACGAGCTGGGGTATTCACCACACGCTCAAATGCCGCATCATCATTTTGGTTATTAATCAGACGCATATAGCCCATCGCATCTTTAATTTCTTGGCGCTCGAAAAAGCGTAAACCACCGTAAATACGGTACGCTAACCCTTTGTGTAAAAAAGCCTCTTCTAATACCCGCGATTGCGCATTTGAACGATATAAAATAGCGCATTCGCTCAAACTACCGCCTTTGTCATGCCAGTCGCTAATGCGACCGACAATAAACTTGGCTTCATCCATCTCATTAAAGGCGCAATAAACCGAAATCGGCTCACCATCTTTATCTTCAGTCCATAACTCTTTGCCCAGACGGTCAGGGTTATTAGAGATGACCGCGTTAGAAGCATTCAAAATATTCGCGGTTGAACGATAATTTTGCTCTAAACGAATGGTGGTCGCACCGGAAAAATCTTTTAAGAAACGATGTAAGTTTTCTATTTGCGCACCACGCCAGCCATAAATAGACTGATCGTCATCACCAACTATCATCACATTGGCAGTATTACCGGCTAACACCCGGATCCACGCATATTGAATCGCGTTAGTATCTTGAAACTCATCGACTAAAATATGACGGAAGCGCTCTTGGTAATGGGCCAGTAAGTGTGGCTTATTGAGCCATAACTCGTGAGCACGCAATAAAATCTCAGCAAAGTCGACCAAGCCCGCGCGATCGCAAGACTCTTGGTAAACCTTATAAATATTCAGTAAATTTTGTTCAATCGGAAAACCACCCGCATCAATATGCTTAGGGCGTAAACCTTGGTCTTTTTTACCGTTAATATAGCCTTGGACCTGACGAGGAGGATATTGCTTCTCGTCTAAATTAAGGCTTTTAAGAATACGTTTTAATAAACGCAACTGATCGTCTGAATCGATAATCTGAAAGCTTTGCGGTAAATTGGCATCTTGATAGTGAGTGCGAAGTAAGCGGTGAGCTAAACCGTGGAATGTACCTATCCACATGCGCCCCATATTTGTGCCCACAACCTTTTCAACCCGTTCACGCATTTCTGCCGCGGCTTTATTGGTAAAGGTCACTGCCAAAATAGAATATGGACTTTGTTGTTCTACTTGCATTAACCACGCAATACGATGAGTTAATACACGGGTTTTACCGCTACCGGCACCCGCTAACACCAACATATTTGAAAGTGGCGCGCCGACTGCCTCACGCTGCTTATCGTTTAGGCCGTCTAATAATGATGATACGTCCATTCTTCCTCCCAGAAATCTGCGGGACATTATATCTTAAATAGCGGCTTAATGGCGTGCAATACTTCAGCTATTTTATAACAACAATTCACTGCGCTGGCTGAGATAATCTAGTCAGCGCAGTAATATCAAAGCCACTAAAATCATCGGGTTGTGATGTTTAACTGCGACAATGAGGCCTAAATTGACAAAGTCGTAAGCGAAAATTACTATACAAATAAAGGTGTTAATTAATTTTAGTATTAGCCAATAGCTCTGATAGTTGCTAAAACGCACTAAATAGATGACTAGAAACAGTAGATTGATTTTTTATACTTGTGGTAAATAAGCTGGGTAATTGTGCTTGTTTAGGATCCATTTATTTTAAGTAACCTGTTTACTATTCTTGTTAATACTCAAGCCGATTAAAAATGCATTTATTACCCACAGCATGAGCTGTATAGGTTGTCATATTGGATATCAAAGATTTAGAGTTATTCATTGCGGTAGCAAAGTTAGGCAGTTTTTCTAAAGCTGCAAAATCTTTTGATACTCGCAGAGCATTAGTCAGTCGTCGTATTGGGGAAATAGAAAAACAGCTCGGGGCACCTTTATTTACCCGCACCACAAGAGTAATGACTTTAACCACCGCGGGTCGGCAATACCTTGCTCAAATCGAACCTTTAGTGAATCAATTAAATCATGCTGGTTATGTGTTCAAACATCGTCATGACGAAGTGCAAGGCAAGTTGCGCATTGGCTTACTGCCGTTTGTCGACAAGCTTATGGATAAATATATCGCTCGTTTCATTCATGCTTATCCGCAAGTGCAATTAGAAGTATTAATTGTCTCCGCTGGCAGCAAAGAGCTCAATCGCTTAGGACTCGATGTGATTATTGATGCTAATGAGGTCAATGGAGCCAACCTTGCGGTTCATAAACTGACAACCTTCGAGCGTAAAATCTATGCTAGCCCAGGTTATTTAGAAAAATCATCACTGATAGAGAATACAGATGATCTGCAATATCACTCTTTATTGGGCTTTAGAGATGCCCATGGCCAACTTGAGCAAACTTGGCATTTTCAACACGCTAATGTGCCCACGCACTACAAAGTTATTTGCAGTGATTTTAACTCCCTGTACCACTTCTGTTTAGCGGGAGCGGGTATCGCATTGTTGCCACATGTGATCGCGGATGAAGCTGTCGAGCTGGGACAATTGATTAACATTTTACCGCAACACAGCATCGGCTTTGCTGATATCAGCTTGGTATACTCCACCAAAAGCCCTCAATCTTCTGTGGCCAAAGCCTTTTGCGAGCATTTGTTTACCGAGATGGCGGCGAATTAGAGTACTAAACAACTCACGGTAATATGTAATAAGCCATAAAAAAAGGTTAGCGAATTTGCTAACCTTTTTTGTGTCAATGTTCACTGCCCTGCAATCAACAGCGCTTAACCGAGATAATTATTTCTGATCGTCTTTCAAGCCAATACTGTCCATCCAGTATTCAAAATTCACTAAGTTACCCGGTAACACAATGCGGCTATCAGGTTTGCTTAAGCCATCAAGTTGTCTCATATATTGCTCACCGAGTTGCATCCGCAAGGCACTTTGTCCACCTTCAGATGAAATCACCACAGCTAAGCGCTCAATTGATTCAGCCGTCGCTTTAGCTAACGTCAAAATCTCTTGAGCTTTACCTTCGGCCTCATTGATACGGCGTTGCATTTCACCTTCAGAGCGGTTAATGGTTTCCGCCATCACACCTTCTGAACGGTTAATTTTGCTTTGCTTATCACCTTCACTTTTAGCCAGCAATGCCCGGCGCTCACGCTCGGCATTCACCTGCATTTCCATGGCATTTTTAACCGTTTCAGGTGGGGTAATATTTTTAATCTCATAACGGTGAACGCGAATCCCCCACATAGAACCAGCTTCATCGAGCACTTCCACCACTTTAGCTGAAATCACATCACGCTCTTCAAAAGTGCGATCAAGATCTAGAGTTCCGATCACTGAACGTGTTGTTGTTTGGGCTAGCTGAATAGCAGCATAACGGTAATCAGTAATACCATAACTGGCTTTAACGGGATCGGTAACCGAAATATAAATCACCCCATCCACTTCAACATTCACTTCATCACTGGAAAAACACTCTTGCGGCGGTACATCAATGGTTTCTTCCTTTAAGTCGTGGATATAAGCCACTTTATCAAAGAAGGGGATCAGAGCATGGAAGCCTGCATCTAAAGTACTGTGATATTTACCTAAACGCTCAACAATATAAGCTGATTTTGTCGGAACCAGGCAAATAGATTGAAATAATTTCAGCACAAAGATAGCAAAAATAATGCCCCAAATCGCCATCACGATAAGATCGGTATCAATTCCATTAAACGACATTAGCGTGCTCCTTTTTCTGATGAATTGGATACGGCATGAGTCACTTGTTCCATGCCTTCAAAAAAGCCTTCTAACTTAGCCATTTCTGCAGGCACCACTGAGACTTGAGCTTCAGATAAAATCTTACCAACTTGACCAATAAACTGCTCTTTTAACAGCATATTCATTGCATCATTGCCACCATTAACCGTTAAAGATTTACAGATCATTTCCATGCCTTCAGCCTTGGCATTAGCAATAATCGAAATTTCTTGTCCGGTACCTAAAGCCTCATTAATACGTTTTTGTTTTTGACCTTCGGATAAATTAATCGCTTCTTGGCGTTCACCTTGCGACATATTAATCATTGCCGCTTTTTCAGCATTGGCTAAGGTGATTTCAGCTCGCTTACGACGCTCTGCTTCCATTTGTTTTTCAAGGGTATGAATCACTTTTTGCGAAGGTGAGATATTCTTTATTTCATAGCGTAAGACTTTGATCCCCCAAGGATCGGATGCTTTATCAATTTCACGCACAATCGATTCATTTAAACTGTCACGCTCTGAAAACGTTTGTGTCAATGTCAGCTTACCAATTTCTGAACGCATAGTGGTTTGCGCTAAGTTAACTGCTGCACGGCGATAATTTTCAATACCATAACTGGCAAGCTTACCGTCCATCACCTTAAGGTAGACCAAGCCATCAACCTCTAATTGGGTGTTATCTTTTGAAATACAACTTTGTGGTGGCACATCAAGCACTTCTTCACGCGTGTCGTGTCGATAAGCAACGCGATCGACAAACGGAACGAGAAAATGAAACCCTGGCTCGAGTACGGTACGGAACTTACCTAAACGCTCAATGACATGTACTTCTCGCATTGGCACGATTAACATTAATTTGTACAAAATGAATAATACAAATAAAAAAACAATGGTTAACACAAACATATCTGCTCCCTTTTAATCTGACTTTCCTAGATGACGCTTAATAGCTATCACAGCACTATATTATTAGTTTATTAAATAAAAATGTTGGTTAAGTACAAATCACAATACTCAAAATCACTATACTGAATCAATTATAGGCTCAACAACAAAAGCAATATTATCTCGACAAATAATCCTAACTTTGGTGCCCTTTTTTATCAGAGTACCATCACCTAATGCAGTCCAATTAGAGCCTAAGCAGCTAATTCTACCGGTCTTTTGACCTGGGCCTATGGCTTGCTTTACGATAGCGACCTGATTATAGAGGTCCACTTCTTCGTCGGTATTATCCACATGAGAATCCCCTCCGACCAAACGCTGGGTCACATGACGAAAACTCAATAACAGCACCATAGAGGCCATAAACCATAGTGTCAGACTTTGCACCAAGCCTTCGACAATGCCAATAGCCAGTGCTGATGCGACGATAACACAAGCCGCACCCAATAAAATAACAATGCCCCCAGGAATGACAATTTCCGAGAGCATTAATAACAGCCCAAGTACTAGCCAGACTGCAATGGGATTTGAAAATTCCATATTATCCTCCATACAATGAGAATGACCTTAAATTTACTATAACAGCTTTATGAATCATTGCGACATATTATGTCAAATTAACTTGTTTTATTAAATATGATACGCACCTCATCAACTCAACATTGTCTGCAGATAAACGAAAAACATTAACTTATATAGCTAGTGAATTAAGCATCAGTGACCAGTATAAAAATGACACGTCCCCTTCACCATAACAGTGCAAACATATCATCGCTGTGTGTCACATCATATTGGCAGTGTTATTAAGCATTACATTATTATATTAACCACGAAAACAATGAAATCTGTATATTTGGCTCAGTTTTAATTGTGATTTATCACAATATTGAATATATTGCGCCCCATTGTGCACCAACAGAAATAATAGCTCACAAATTTACACTCAAGCGAGCTACAATTAACTCTAAAATGCTCCATTGTGGCGTACTTGGCCACTTAACTAACCGGAAGAAAAATGAAAAAAATCTGCCTATTAGCAACACTTATACTTTCTCAAAATGTTTTTGCTGATGATTTAGTGCAATGGTGGGATGTTAGCGCAACTGTCTTGCATGGCGAAAACTATGACTTAGCACCATCAGAAAGGCAAACCACTATTACGCTGGAAACCGCTGGCGGCTGGAAATATGGCGATTGGTTTGTCTTCCAAGATTTTATTAATTTTAATGGCAATAATAACGGTGTTGATAGCACCACTTATGGCGAAATTTCACCGCGTTTTAGTGCCAGCAAAATATTAGGTCAGCCAGTTGGCTTTGGTGCGATAAAAGATGTCTCTTTAGCACTGACTTTCGAAGAAGGTGAAGGCCCAGTTAACAGCATGCTTTATGGTATTGGTTTAGACATTGACGTACCATTTTTTAGCTACTTACAGCTAAACACCTACCGTCGTGATGCCATAAGCAATGGCAATATCAGTGATGGTTGGCAATTCACCCCGGTATTTAGAATCGACATGCCTATCGGTAATGCCAATATCATTGTTGATGGTTTTATTGATTGGGTATTTTCTGCCGACAATAACGGCTATGACGAAAACCTACACATTAATCCGCAAATCAAATATGACTTAGGCAAAAGTTTATTTGGTGATCACAAACAAAACCAGCTGCTAGTCGGTTTTGAATATGATTACTGGCAGAGTAAATATGGTGTTGCTGGTATTGATCAAAATACCTATTCAATCATTGCACAATATCATTTCTAATCCGCGTAGCAATTGATAATAATCAGCTAACAAAAAAGGTGCCTAGGGCACCTTTTTTAATACGTATTTTTACGTAATCGCTGATTAAAAGCGTTAACTTACGCTAGCAATTTTTTCGCTGCTGCGACAACAATAGAAACGGCACTCACTTCAGTTTTCTTCATTGTTGCTTCATCAGGAATTTCTTGCTGTGTACGGTTAACAATAACACCCGCAACACATGCTGCACGCCAACCTTGAGTCGCACACATAGTAAATAGTGTCGCTGATTCCATTTCATAGTTCAGCACGCCCATTGATTGCCATTCTTTCATAGAACCAACAAAACGCTGAGTAATGCGACCAGACACTGTATCGTAACGCTCTTGACCTGGATAGAAGGTGTCAGAAGAAGCAGTGATACCAACATGAGGTTCTACACCTGCATCACGACATGCTGCTACCATAGCGGTAGTACATTCAAAGTTTGCTGCAGCTGGGAACTCAAGCGGTGCAAAATGTAAGCTCGCACCATCTAAACGTACAGAAGCTTGAGTGACAATAACATCACCTACATTGACGTTTGGTTGAATGGCGCCAGTGGTACCTACGCGCAAGAATGTTCTTACACCTAGTTGTGCTAATTCTTCAACTGCAATAGACGTTGATGGTCCGCCGATACCTGTTGAACAAACAACCACAGCTTTGCCATCGATATAAGCTAAATAGCTAGTATATTCACGATGACTTGCTAAGAATGTTGCATTGTCCATTAGCTCGGCAATTCGCTTAACACGCTCTGGATCACCAGGAACGATCGCTAAGGTTGCGCCATCTAACATTTTTTTAGTTAATCCTAAGTGAAATACATCGGACATTATGAAAACCCCTTTCATTTTTGAATATTAAATTCTTATATCACAGACTTTAACCTAGTCTTTCGAACGATAAGGTTAACTTGATCACATATAAATTCATAATAGATAATATTGATTCGTTAAATTATTACTAATAAATGACCATAACCCACCAAATACATGGACTTCAGCATAATGGAGGACAGGCATAAACAACAATCTATTTATCTAACCCAAAAAGCATTAACGTGATTTACATCAAGTTAACCTAACAGCAATGATTCTAGGCTGAAGCTAACCACCATCACAGAGTGTCACGCACATACAATAGTCGCTTTAATATATGCCATCTTTGGAAGAGCTGTTGATACTGCTGCAGGGACTCATGATTTTATACAATCAATGTCAATTACCATAATGCCATTAATTTGTTCGATATGAGATCGGCATTGTCAACTTAACTTATAAGGAGTCACGTATGTTTCCAGAGTACCGAGATTTAATTACAACACTTAAAACAACTGATAATCATTTTTTAAAAAAATTTAATGAACATAATCAGCTTGATGCAGAAATTACCGAATTAGAAAAACACAGTAGCAGCGATGCTACACCAGAGCTCAAACTAATGAAAACTAAGCGATTACATCTTAAAGAACAAATATTTGAGATGTTAAAAAGCCATCAGGAATAAAACTAAGTTCAGGTCACAGATAAAAATAAAGGACGCACTAGCGTCCTTTTGTCTTACAAAGAATGATATCTAAAACCAATCAGTTAAAGGTAATAATCTTTAAGTGGCGGAAAACCGTTAAAACAGACTGCCGAGTATGTGGTGGTGTAAGCACCTGCAGTTAACCAATACATGCGGTCACCAATAGCAAGATCAACCGGTAAACCATAACTGTAATGCTCGTACATAATATCAGCGCTATCACAGGTTGGTCCGGCAATCACACACTTATCTAACTCCCCTCTGCGGTCAGTGTAGATAGGGAATTTAATGGCTTCGTCCATGGTTTCAATTAAACCAGAGAATTTACCCACATCAGTAAATACCCAACGCTCTAAAGCGGTGTGCGACTTACGTGAAATCAAGACCACTTCAGACACCAATACGCCGGCATTTGAAAGTAATGAACGACCCGGTTCTAAAATGATTTCAGGCAATTCATCACCAAAATCTTCTTCTAGGAAATGCTTAATCTGCTGTGCATAAATGCCTAACTCATTAGTTTTATCCATGTAGTTAGCAGGAAAACCACCACCTAAGTTAATCATTTTAAGTACGATGCCATGTTCTTCTTTTAAACGGTCATAGATACTTTTTACTTTGCCGATAGCAGAATCCCACGCACCGATATCACGTTGTTGTGAACCTACATGGAACGAAATACCATGAGGTTGTAAGCCTAACTCTTTTGCTAACACTAATAAGTCATAAGCCATTTCATTTTGGCAACCAAACTTACGCGATAAAGGCCAGTCAGCGGTGTGGGTACCTTCAGTTAAAATACGTACATATACTTTTGAACCTGGGGCTTCTTCAGCAATCATACGTAAATCAGCTTCAGAATCTGAAGCGAACATACGAACGCCTTGCTTATAGAAAGAGCGAACATCTACACGTTTCTTAATAGTGTTGCCGTAGCTAACACGATCAGTAGAAACACCTATCGACGTCACCATTTCAAGTTCGTAAATGGATGCAATATCAAAGTTTGAACCTTTATCTCGCAATAAAGTTAAAATCTCTTTGGCCGGATTTGCCTTAACCGCATAATAAATATTTGCGAAAGGAAAATTGGTAACCATATCATCGTATTGTTTCGCAACGATTTGGGTGTCAATAACGACAAATGGCGTTGGCTTATCTTCAGCAAATGCCTTAATGCGGTCAAACGTGTCCTTGTCATAATAATCTGCAACATCAATCGATTGAAATTGGCTCATTAGGCCAGTGCCTCCTGTTAGTTGGGCGAAAAAAGTGTCAATGCTATTGTGTAAAAACATGCGCAGTAAACGATATTTCTAATCATTACGCAACGAATTTTTATGCAGGAAGTGTAGTTTTTTATTCTTTAAAGCAATTTAATCAAAATGTCTAAATTGCCAACCCACTTATCCGCATAATTGATTCGCTTTTGTGCCTAAAAGTATAGTCATTCGTGAGGATAATGCGCATGAAGCCGGTAAAATATTTCACTATGATGGCTTTTACACTCGCCTCAGATTTAGCCCTGAGTATGGAAAGTTGTTATTATCTAGGTTGATATCAACTCAATGATCTTCAATAAGGAACATTAAATGAACGAACCCAGTTTAGATCAAGAGCTCCAACAACTGCAAAATGTTTATAGTCTCATCACTGAGTTTGTCATTGAATATAGTTTTCAAATCGCAGGCGCAATTATTATTTTCTTATTGGGGCTTTGGCTTGCCAGTAAAGCTGCCAGCATAGTCGCCGCTCAACTGCAAAAACATAACATTGATATCACCCTCAGTAATTTTGCCTCAAACTTAGTCAGAATAATCATTATCGTAATGGTCGCGGTAATTTGTTTAGGCAAACTGGGAATTAGCGTAACACCTATGGTGGCTGCAATTGGTGCCGCATCTCTAGGTGCAGGCTTGGCATTACAGGGCATGCTAGCTAATTATGCTGCTGGCGTTACAATTATTGTTACCCGCCCTTTTGTGGTGGGCAATACCATTGAAATTAAGGATGTTAGTGGTGTTGTCGAGACAATAAAATTAGGCCAAACCATTTTAACGAATGAAGAAGGTGAGCAGATCAGCATCCCCAACAAACATATTATTGGCGAGATTTTACATAACTCATTCGCTTATAAGCTGGTTGAGAATAAATTTAATATTGATTATCAAGCCGATGCCGATCACATTATCCAATTAATAAACGCTGTACTAGCCGCCTCACCTGCGATTTATCAAGAAAAGAAACCCTTGGTCGGCATTAATGGCTTTAATGCTATCGGTATTGAGATTGGCGTACGCTATTGGGTGCCAACACAACGTTACTATGAAGAAAAATATCACACTAACTTAGCCATTATGAAGGCGCTAACGGCAGCAAACATTACTATCCCTTGTCCTGTGAAGGAAATTCATTTACAGCGCTAGTATTAGCATTTGGGCGGTTAGTCTTCAGCGCTATGGAGGCCAGCACATAACGCTTAGCCTCCCTCATTGCAGCATAAGCTAACGTCTAACTAAAAGTCGCGAGGGTTACACCCAATATAACGAGTCTGCATGCTATGCAATTTTTACATCGCAGTGGCTCAGCCGGCACAAAACAGCCAATAACAGCACCGTTATCTGAGTAAATATAACTGCACTTTTACGTTAATTGACTAACTGGATGGTTTCAAGCGTGCGGCATATTCGATGATACTGCTGCGGTATAACTCCAACAACTCGAGATTTTTTACTGCAACACCAACCTTTTGTGAGGGCTTACTCATCCATTCATCATGCAGATACACACGGCTATCTAGTTTCTGAATAGTCATTCCTTCAGCGACTCCATCGGTCACGACCCGTATTGGCCCTTCTCTGAGAGTAAAAAGCGCTGGATTAATCACATAGGCAATCGCTGATGGATCGTGTACATGGCAAGCCTCGAGGCCAACTTTTTCACTGTAAAACCGTAAATAGAACCGGCTAATATCCCAAATAAACTGGCCTACCTCACCAGCATCATCGCGCAACTTATCAAGATACTCTCGGGTAAAGAAACTTTGCTCGGTGACATCTAAACCAATCACCACCACAGGCCAAGAGGCGGTTAAAACCATATCAGCCGCATGGGGATCATCATGAATATTGGCTTCAGCAAATGGAGTCACATTGCCACTGTGATTGTTCTCACCAAAGGCCCCACCCATGATGACCACTTGTTTAACTAAATCAACAATCGTGGGATCGGCCTGAAGCGCGAGTGCAAGGTTAGTTAACGGACCGATAGCTACCAAGGTAATTTCACCTGGCTCGGCTTTTACTTTATCGATAATATATTGATATGCAGGACGAGGATCCGCTTGCCCCTCGACCTCAGAAGGAACCATGACATCACCAAAACCACCTTCGCCATGAACAACTACTGTAGGTCCTAGCGGAGATCGTACGATAGGTTTACTCGCACCTGTGACAATATCAGCCTGTAACTGATATTTTTGCTTAAGATAAAGCGCATTATGGGTCGCATTTTCAATGGTCACATTGCCATAAACCGTGGTGATCGCTTTTAGTTCAATTGCTGGATGCGCTTGGGCAAATAGAATCGCAAATACATCATCAATACCGGGATCTGTGTCTAATATAATTTTAGTTATCATGGGGATAGCTGTCCTACTCAATTTAGGTGAATTGATTAAAATGATTTTTACTGGCTATTTGGCGATTATACTCATAGACACTTCTATGTATATCAACAAGATAGCCAACACTTTAGCCCAATATAAATACACAGAGGCTCATGAGTGACTTAGCACTATACAAAAATCATCATGATGTAAGTGTGATAGCGCCTAAACTTGCAGCTAAAAGTGCCCTCTGTTATGCGCTTACATTCATATGTAATCACTCATTTATTCATTTATTCGCTAAAAACCATAAGTAAGTTCATTAATAAATCGAATGACATAAGGTGATGCACTAACACGATTAGTTAAGGGTTTTGCTTCTATCATCAATTTAAGCCACGACTAAAAGTAAAGCGTGCTTGACATTTATTGTGAGGTTGCGGTAAATTAAGTCAAGCTTACTTTACTTAATGACAAACAAACACGACCAAAGGAGTATTAATCATGTCATCACAATCAGATCCACGAGACTGGAAAAACGCCAACAAACAAAACACTGCTCGCTTAGCAAAGTGGACCTTCGCTTGGGTGATCACTATGGCCATAGCAAACTTTGGCCCAATATATCTGTGGCAGCAACAAGCCATCACAGCTCTGGCCATTGGGATTAACTTTATGATTGGTATTGGGATGATTATGGCCAACCGCCGCCAACTACTTGGCTTAGATGAGCTACAGCAAAAAATTCAATTACATGCGATGGGACTCAGTATAGGGGTTGGGTTAATAGTTGGTTTGAGCTACTCAAATTTAGACACCACTAACCTAATAAGCGGTCATGCTGAGATTTCACATTTGGTCATTATCATGAGCCTAAGCTATTTAGTTGGCATAATTCTAGGTCATAGGAAGTACCAATGAAAAATCGCTTAAAAGTGCTCCGAGCAGAGCAAGGCTTTACCCAAGCACAGCTAGCTGATTTACTTAATGTTTCTAGGCAAACCATTAATGCGATCGAAACCGGTAAGTTTGATCCCAGTTTACCATTAGCCTTTAAAGCAGCCAGATTGTTTAACTTACCCATTGAAAGCATTTTTGAAGACGAAGTCTAGCTAGTAGCATTAAAAATAAACATTATAAAATACCCATATTATGCAAAATCAAACTTGTGCTTAACAGAGGATATTTTAGGCTTTATTGAGTTAAGTTGGATGCATAAAACCGCATGAAAGACAGAGATAAAATTAGCATTGTGACGCTAATTAAGCTTATTGAACGCTAATATTTAACTTTTCGGTTATGGATTAACGTCATTTTATTGGGTATGTGAACATCATTAAAACAGTGGGCGAACCACTAGAGAGGTAAGACAACTCACCCTTAACGTTAACTGAGTTTGACTATTTAGCCTGTATATTTCAAACGTAAAATAGGCCTTTTATATTAAAAAGGCCACTGTGACGCTTAAGAGGAATAATCCATATTCTCTACAATACATGTTAAACACCCCAGCGGTCGATTCAACTCAAGCATTGACCAGATTTACAGTATTAACCCTAAAAGCCCTACTCACTGATATAAGATTAATCTCCTTTACGTCAGCGCAGGTTTGGTTTTTGGTTTGAGAAGACCAATGCCAAAGGCGGCCATTGCCACTGCTATGATGGCATTAAGGTAGTTGAAAAAAGCATAGGGTGCGTAGTCAAGTACGTTTACCCCTAGCGTGGCAGTATAAAAGGCACCGGCCGTGGTCCACGGAATAAGGCCTGTAGTCATAGTGGCCCCTTCTTCTACTGAGCGCGAAAGAATGGCTGCCTCTACATTTTGTTGCTCATATTTGGGCTTAAACAGTTGGCAACTTAGAATAATCGAAATATAGGCTTCGCCCATAGCAATGTTACCTAAGAAGCCGGACATAATTGTCGTCGCAATAAGGGTAGCGGTGCGCTGCACTCTTTTTATAATACCGGCCAATAGTGCGCTGAGAAATCCCGCGCCATGCAAAATTCCGCCTAGCGCGATAGCCATTAACGCCAGCAGTAAGGTCCAGCTCATGCTGCTAATGCCACCGCGACCAAGCAAAGCATCTAAACTGGCAATACCGGTTGATTCGGGCGTATTTTCCCACAGCGCATTTAGCACAGAGATAGCACTTTGTTGCTGATAAAAAATCGCAATTAACACAGCAAGTATAATACTGCATGACATAGTCACTTCAGCGGGCACTTTTTTAATGCTCAGTACCGCGAGTAAAATCAGGGGTAATAAGGTGATCAGCGGCGTAAGGCTGTAATTGTTAGCAAGTGCTGTTTGAATTGAAGTGACCTCTGCCAAGTCTATATTTTGCTCGCCATAGTTCAATCCGATCACTAAAAATATTAAGAAAGTGAGGATAAAGGTCGGCGTTGTGGTGAACAGCATGGCGTAAATGTGTCGATAAAGATCGGTGCCAGCACTCATAGCGGCAAGGTTTGTGGTATCTGAAATCGGCGACATTTTATCGCCGAAGGTGGCACCGCAGACAATCATACCTGCAACCAAAGGCAGGGGAATATTCATGGCAGAACCGATGCCAATAAAAACCACGCCTAAGGTGCCGACGGTACCCCAAGATGTTCCAGTTGCTAGCGACATCAGGGCGCACAGTAATAAACCGACAGCCAGAAACAAACTCGGACTCAGCCAGCTAAGGCCATAATAAATCAGCGTGGCGATGGTTCCACTGTGCATAAAACTGGCAATCACCATGCCGATCAATATAAATATATAGATGGCAGGCATGGCTCTGGTGAGGGCGTTAGTCATCAACTCACGTATATGTATATAGCCGTAACCAAGACTAAAAGCGTTGAGGCCTATCCACAACAGACACAGGAACATCAATGTATGCAGGCTGATCCCTAGACCAAAAAGCCCACCTGCAATGGTGATGATAATCACGCTAAAACAGATAAGAGACTGCAAAAAACTAGGGCTACGGGGTAAGTTGGGAGTGATTACAGACATTGGCACACATTATGGTAACAATTGAGATAAAGCTGAGTATATCAGTACAGATAATTGGGTAAACTATAAACAAGCAGGATATCAAAAATAAACCTTTCATCTTTTAGCCGCAATGGTTTAGCCCCGATGCAAAAGCCAAATCAACAGATATATCATCATAGATTGCTGTACATAATCTGTTACGTCATCTATATCTTCCACACACTCAAAAAGCGGTTGTACTTGTCGGGGTGAAGATTATGCTTACGAAATAAATTTAACCTATTGCCTTAAAAAACGTCTAGTTTTGTATAAATCACGTATCAAATATAAACACAGACGTTTTTAATCAATATTCACGTCGTAAAAATAATCCATTGTTGCTGTATCTAATCTAGATGCGAGTGCTTTTATACCATGTGAAAGAGGCATTACCATGAATCACAACCCTTCTCAGCCACTTCGCGTTACCTGGGCACTTAAAACAAGCTTTATTGCTGATGCTTTAGCCATGCCAGTGCATTGGTATTATCAACCAATGGAAATCGAGCGTGCTTTTACGGGTGGTATTCAGCGCTTTGAAGCTGCACCTGAGTTTCACCCTTCATCTATTATGTCATTGCACTCAAAACACAAAGGAGGGCGACAATCCAATGATCGGTCGTCTAAGGGACATGCAGCTCACGATCAGCCGCCGCAAGTAATAGGCGATATTATTTTAAAAGATAAGGCGCAGTTTTGGGACAGACCGAATGTGCATTATCATCAAGGCATGCAGGCGGGAGAAAATACCCTTAACGCCCATTGCGCTCGCGTACTGATGCGCACTCTGGCGAGTACGCCACAACGCTACGACCGACAAGCATTTGTTAATGCCTACATTGACTTTATGACCATGACTCCCGCCGCTCATCCCGATACTTATGCAGAGTCCTACCATAGAGGATTTTTTGCTAACTTGGCACAGGGACGCAAGCCTGAAAATTGTGGCATCATAACTCACGACACTGCATCCATTGGTGCATTGGTAACCATAGCGCCTTTGGTGTTTTCAGAACGACTTAAGGGCATAAGCGAAGCCGAAATAAAGATTACCTGCCGAGCGCATCTGGCCTTAACCCATCCTGATGAATCCTTAATGCAGGTGTGTGATAGCTACGTACAACTCTTGTGTGCTCTGATGGAAGGGCCGGATGAGGCCAGCGCTAAAGCACTTTTACTTGAAGCAAGTAAAGGCTTAACGAGTACTCATTTAGCCGGTCTGTTAAAACGTAATGTGCCCGACAATCAGGTAGTCGGCCAAGTATTTTCAAGGGCATGTTATATTTCAGATTCTTGGCCTGTGGTCTTGTATCTGGCCTGTAAATACCAACATGATCCTTGGCAAGCACTGCGAGTGAATACTAACTTAGGCGGCGACAACGTACATCGCGGCATAGTGCTGGGTACCTTGCTTGGATTGCAAAGCGATATTGTGGCCACCAGCTGGTTTGAACAACTGGTAGACCACAAATTGATTGCTGAGGAAATTGAGGCGCTTATCAGCGAGGCAAGCGCTCCCAAACCGTAAGTTCAGACAAGGTATGCTGAAACTTGTGCTGAGTTTCACGGATCACAAACGGCACTTTGCGCGGCTCACCGATCAACTTAAAGTGGCTTGATAGTTGATCTTTCAAGCCATCTAACGTGCTGTAGTTTTCACCATCTTTTTTGAAACCCCCTATCCATTCTGCCTTGGGTGTATGTTCTTCCAGCCAAGTGTAAGGCGATGCAATAATAAGCAAACCGCCATCATTGATGCGCTGTGCCATATCCGCCAAAAAACGGCTTGGCTGGTAGAGCCTATCAATCAAATTAGCTGCTAGCACTAAATCATAAGCAGTGAATTGGGGTTTGAGGTTACAGGCATCACCTTGATGAAATGCGACACGGTTTGCATAAGCTTCCAACCCTAGTTCTTGCAGGGTTCGAGTATGATAGCTCACTAATTCGCCTTCTTCCGCTCGGGCATAACGCACTGCGCCTTGCTGTGCCATTTTAGCCGCTAGGCGAGTAAAGTTGGCAGAAAAATCAATACCGTCTACTTCATCGAACTCACGCGCCAACTCAAAACTTGCTCGGCCACAGGCACAGCCTAGATCAAGGGCTTTAACAGTGGGTTTACCCTTCATTGCCTCAAGTGCAATATCAGCTAAGGCTTTAGGGAAATTATCTACGCCATACCAGGTGTCACCAAAGTGAAACTCTGCATATTCTGACAGCAACTGGTCACTTTCGTAGTAAGCCTTATGAGACGTTGCCTCCACTTCAGAGGCAATATAGCGAAATCCTGCATGCTGCAAAAAGTGACGCCTAAATGCATAACGTGCACTAAGGCGTGCTTCATTACCACTTGAAATCCATGAACCACCTTTGATCAGGTTGTGTTTGCCATCAAAAGTCGGCGTGGTGAAATCGTCATACAATGGGTGTACTTTAAAGTTATCGAACGGGTAAATCGGCGTTTCGGTCCATTGCCATACATTGCCCACCACATCAAACCAATTACCATGTTGATAGCGCGTTACCGGGCAGCATGAGGCAAAATGGTCAAGATGCAAGTTAGCATTGGCAGCACTATTCCCCAACTCTTCGACGCCCGCTTGTGTGCACAAGCGATACCATTCGTCTTCAGTTGGCATGCGAATTTGTTGCCCGGTTACTACTGTTTTCCATTCACAAAACGCTTTCGCTTCATGGTAGTTAACTTCAGCAGGCCAGTCCCAAGCCATATCAACTTCTTCCGTCATCAAGCGCAAATACCAGCCATTATGCCAACGCCAAAATGCTGGGTGTTTCGCCTCAGTAAATTGCCGCCAAGCCAGGCCTTCATCGCTCCAGAAACGATTTTGCTCATATCCACCGTCCTCAACAAACTCGAGAAACTCCTGATTACTGACTAAATATTGGCTGGCTTTAAATTCAGCGACCTCTGCCTGATGTTGGCCATATTCGTTGTCCCAGCCATAGAAGGCACTATCAAGTGATTTGCCAAGATTTACTGAGCCAGCGGCAACGCTGATAAGTTTGTTTTTTGGAGCTTGGCCAGTATCTTTGCAAGCTTGCCATTGAGGTAATGGCTGGACTTTGGCCAATTCATGTTGACGAATGAGTACCGACGACGTCTCAAGGTGAATACGCTCATGCTCAATACCCATGACGATAGGCCACCAGGTGTTGTCCCAATCAATGGGTAGCACCAGGTCCAAGGTATCAATTAATGTTAATACTGTGGCACGTACTTTAGCGCGATAGTCTTTTACCGCAGCAACACTGGGCCAGTCATAACTGTCTTCAGACAGATCATCCCAGCTCATTTCATCAACACCCACCGCAAAAATTGATTCCATATGAGGATTAATCCTATCGGGTATCAGTTTTGCCAATAGTAGCTTGTTGATGAAAAAAGTGGCCGTATGCCCAAGATAGAAAATAAGCGGGTGGCGCAAGGGGATAGGTTTTTGATAAAAACCGGCATCATCGCGCAAACAATCAAACAGTTGCGTATAGGTATCAAAGGTGTTGGTGAAGTAAAGCGCTATTTCTTGGCGCTTATCATCCACGGTGCCACTGTTGAGTTTAGGGGTTCTGCGCAATGCTCCAGAGTCAACAAACTTTGTCGATCGTTTAGCCATTTCTTGAGCGTTTTGTATAGGTAATGTCATCGTGGAACACGTTCCCTTAATTCTTATTCTACATTTATACGAGTAACTACTGGATGAAGGGTCAATTTTTTTACTTTATATTGATATTACCCGTAAAAAAACAAAAGTTTTGCCGGCGGTTAAACGTCTCTGCCCTGCAGTTTTTTAATGGCTTCGACTAAATAATCTCGTGAACAGCCGAAATTCAAGCGAAAACAGTCTTTATCACCAAAGTCTCTGCCCGCTGATGGGCCGACACCTTTGGCTTCACACCAGGCTTGCGTATCGGTAACTTGCAACCCGCTGGCATCAACCCAGAGTAAAAAAGTTGCCGCGGGTACGATAGCTTTTAAACCGTCGATTTTGTTAATTTCAGTGACTAAATAATCGCGATTTTCTGTTAAATAAGCCACTTGTTGTTGATGCCACTCATCACAATGTCTGAAGGCTGCATTGGTGGCAGTAAGGCCTGTCACAGTGACCGATGGCATAATTCCACGGGCGGCATGGTTAAAGGCTGCTCTTAATTTTGCGTTGGGAATAATAGCAAAAGACGTACCTAATCCCGCAATATTGAAGGTTTTACTCGCGGCCATCAATGTCACTGAATGCTCAGCCAACTCTGGGTGCGCACTGGCAGGTAAATGTGGCACGTCATCTAAAATTAAATCACAGTGTATTTCATCCGAACACAGCATGACGCCATGCTTTGTGCATATTGCTGCAATTGTGTCGAGTTCTGCTTGGTTTAAGACTGTTCCAAGCGGATTCATTGGATTACACATAATAAATAAGCTGGCTTTGGGATCCGCGGCCGCCGCTTCTAAGGCATTAAAATCGAGTGTCCAGCGCCCTGCCACTTTTATCGAACCTATACAGGTTCGGTTGAGATGATTAATACCCGCTGCAGCTAATATAGGAGGATAATTGGGTGTTTGTACGATAACCGTATCCCCTGTTTGGCAATATGCTTTAATAGCCACATTAAACGCCGGCACTATACCCGGAGTCCACACTAGCCAACTGGGATCAATCTTCCAGTTATATTGACGTTGACACCACGCCACAACGGCCTCACAGGCATCTGTATCGTGAGCCGGTGAGGTATAACCGAACAGACCATCATCAATGCGCTGATGTAAGGCAGATAAAATAGGTTCAGCACAGCGAAACTCAGTATCAGCAATCCACATAGGCAATATATCTGTACCTTTGTATTTTTCCCATTTATGGGCTTTTGACCATCTGCGGTCAGGTTTATCACTGAAATTCATTGCGGATCCTTTGATTATTCATGTGGTAGCCTACAGAAAATAGCTGACTTAGCCTGTTGCTATTAACCCTTGGTTTGGCCTTAGTTATGCTTTTACTCTACCTGTGCAGCTAGACTCGGTCCGTGAGCTGGCAAATTTAGCGGCAATTTATGCCGACGCTGAAATCGATTTGTGTCCACCGATAACGCTGAAAGCATAACCCTTATGCTCTCCACTGCAATGGCTTAACAAACTATTGAGCCTAAAAAACCTACAGAGTATATCGGTAGGTTTTTGGGGGCATTGTTATGATTTTCGAGTCAATTTATACACAGCTTCATTAAGCCAAGGAACCTGTTTATAAACAAACCTAGAGTTATCGGCCAACACGTCAGCACACTCAAGTAACTCGACCGTAAAATAAGCTGTTAAGTAGGTTTCAATCCAGGTTGGACTCACAGCAAACGGTGGTCCTTTTAGGGTTTCTTGTGGGTAATCAAGGGTAATGAGTAAACCACTAACATCAGCAGGCACTAGTGCAGCTAGTGTATGAACATACTGTTGGCGCATTTCTTCAGGCCAAGCAATCAGTGCCGCGCGATCATAAAAGCCGCTAATCGATGATGTTAACTGGGAAGGTAGAGTAAAAATATCACCTTGATATAAGGTCACTTGCTCGGCAGAGAATACCGCGTGATCATTAATACGAGACTCTTGATACACTATATCGTTATCAGTAAAAAAATCTTTTACCGCGACTAAGCTTAATTCACAGCCTAACACCGTATGACGCTGTTCGGCCAAATAAAACATATCTAACGATTTACCACATAAAGGAACAAACACCTCACTATTTTCAGGTAAGCCCAAATGCGGCCAATATTTTACTAAAAATGGGTTCACTTGGTTTAGATGAAAACCGATTTGTTGTAATTGCCATTTTTCATGCCAAAAGCTGGGTTCCATAATGCTATTCTTCAGTCAAGTTGCTAGTGTTGTGCAGGCTACTTTAAAGACTAAAAAAAAGGGATGCAACTGCCGTTACTGATTTAGCAATATGCGACCTAGGCTTTGCCGTCTAGAGTCATTTGTACTTGCCTTAACCAACGACAGTTTTCACATTGGCACTTTCTTCGCGACATATGGTGTGGGCTTAAATTAGAATCGATGTAATCAACTGCGATTAATAATTGCTGCTTTAATTCGTCGATTGACTTCAACTCAAGTGCGACCATTTCATCATTATGATTAATCCACACACATTCTTCACCCTGATGACATGTTATGCATTGCTCATCACTTTGATTAAAAAATACCGCATGAGGACAATGGGTCACTTCCATAGACTGTAAAATTCGCTGCCGAGGAAAATTAAACAACTGAATTAATTCAGCTTTATTTATATTATGCATATAACCTCTCACAAAAAACATTCATTAACTGCTTCAACCATAATACCCAGTGTTGATTCATTTTGATTTGATATAGGTCAAGGTTTACATATCGGATTTTTTTAGATAGGAAGCCGCTGTTAATCAGTTAAAAATAGCGACTGATATAGGCTCTTTGAGTGATTTGCAGCTAAAAAGGTTAAATAGACTTTATGATATATCAATGGATATCGCATGTTTTAAATAACAGCACTTGCCGTCGTAAGGTTAATCAAGGTTTAATGAGTTAACAGTCAATGGAGGCTAATCTTTGCAAACACCGCAACTGCAGCACTTTTATATTAACGAAGAGCAGTCTATCTACCTGCTAAGCGCTAATGACGCCCGTAAGCATAAAGCATGGGTTCGTCTGTGTAAGCAACAGCTCAGCAAGCTGGGATATCAACAAATTGAATTTATTGGTAAAGGCGCTTATGGTTTTGTGTTTGCAGGAGTCAATGAGTTTAACCAGTCGCATGTGTTTAAATTCTCAAGAGTAAATTTACCCCAAAGTGTTCAAGATAGGCTGGAAGAAGAAGCCTATATGCTCAGCCAAGTGCATCATCCTAACGTGCCTGGAGCAATTAAATTTGAACGCGTTGGTAAGCAGGGAATATTAGTCATGGAGCGGGCTCAAGGCGAAGATTTAGACAAAATTTGTCAGCGATTAGGTGCCTTGCCTCCAGTAATGGTGGTGAGTATTGCCAGGCAATTGGCTAATATTTTATATTATCTGCGCAAAGGCAAGCCTCTAGTACACGGCGATATTAAGCCATCGAACTTAGTTTATGATATTGAAACCGACAAGCTATCATTAATCGATTGGGGGTCTGCGGTATTTGCTCAGCGAGATGAACACAACCGCGCGGTTGATGACAATGTTATGTCTTTATTATCCAGCGATCAGCAACATACCAATGCTCGCATGGGAGATGTTTACTTTATTGGTGACGAGCAACTGAGTGGCGCATTATCAACACCAAGATTTGACGAGCAAGGCGCAGCTGCAACCCTGTATGCACTCGCCTCAGGCCAAATCAGTCGTTTCGGCACCAAAGTCATTCCAGCCACCAGCATAGGATTGCCCATAGAACTGGCAAAAACACTCGATGCAATGCTCAGTGACGATGTAGAACGGCGCAATCTTGCTGGTGATTATTTCCTCAAAAGTTTGCGTCACAGCCATAGAATGTATTTACCGATATTATCGACTCCGCCGTTAACACCCGACATTCCAGTGTGGGCTCAACCGCGCTCAAAAACGGTTGAAACCGTGAGTTATAGTTCACGAAAATCATTTTTAAAAGAGCACAATACTCAAGATCCCATTGCTAAAATGGATGATGTGCAACTGGATAAATATTATCGTAACTTTATGGCCGGTATGGCTGATACCGAAAAAGGCTTTATTGCTGCAGTAGGCCGTTTAGCACAGTATCCGATTGTCGGTGGTCTCGTGATCCATTGGCAAGAATCAGGGGTGTTTATTGACTCCAATTTAGCCATTTACGATCCCGACAGCAAAGCACCGTTAATATTAGCGGTGAATAACATGGTCACTATGGCGCGGGGAATTAAACGAATCGGAGTATTTAAAGCTTGTTTCTTCAATGCTAAAGATACCTTACATCTTGAGCGGAAAAGCACTGAGCACCAATATAAAATAACCGGTGAACTGCAAATGCCTTTTGAAGTCGGTGATGTGCCCACTTTAGAAGACAAATCTCGGCTGCATTCATACTTTGAAGACGGTAAAGATCCAGAAGAAAACTTAGAACTACCAGCTGAAATCATGACAGAACTTGGCTGGTTAAACCAAATACATCACACAGGTTGTATTATTTTTGAAGCGCTACCAAACCACTTAAAAATTCATAGCTATTTACGGTTATTAAATCCACGTAAACAAGCTTCGTTTCGGGCCTGTTTAGATCGTATTATCGCTCATGCCAATAAAATTCAAGGTCATGGGATTTCAGGCTTCATGAAACTGCCCTACAAAAATACCCGTCAATTTAGCCATATCGATCGTAAAGCAGATAACTTCTATCCTAAAAACCCTAAAGAGATTGATCATCAAGTTGCGCATAATGAGTGATGAAACTATATGCCGGCATCCACTTTAATATTTTTAACCACATAACAAGTATGTTTTTAAGCTGCCACAAGCTAAAACGCGACCCGATAGGGTCGCGTTTTATTAGCCGTCAAAATTATTAGCATTTAAAAATATTTGTCGTCAAAAATAATGGGCTATGTTAAATCGGCGAGCCAGGTGGCATGTCCACAGGCTTAGTAATGAGTCGATAACTTGAGTCATCCATCCCTTTGGTTATCCCTTGAAATAACCAATCATAATGTGCTGATTGATAATCGCTACCACGATTACTGCGCCGTTTAAGCTGCTTGATAATATAATCAACTCTTGCCGCCAACTGGGCTTTCACTTCAGGGGCTGTTTTAGGATTATGATACGTCGCTAATAGGCCATCAATCACCACAGTGTTCACCCGCATTTGCTCTGCTAAGCCTTGTCCACTAGGTAAATCTTGGTACAAGGTTGCGCCAACAAGTTTATCAATTAATTTAACCACCGACAGCTGCTGACTATCGCCCATATAGGCCTGACTGACTCGATTTAAACGCTCTGGCGCTAATAGTTGAGTCACAACATGACGGCTCATGACTTCAGCCATCGCAGCAGGATCGGTAATCACACCTAAGTTTGATCCAAAACTTTCACGGGTTTTAGCATAGTTTCCCGCTTTAGGTACCAAAGCTTGCAATACATTATTCGGCACTAATAAACTCTTGGTTTGCAAACTCGTCAACAAGGTATCGAGTGCAGCAAATTGCATTTCAGGGCGAATATAATTCCAACGTACACCAGCGCCGACTTGTTGATAACTGTAATCTGTTCCGCCGATCCACTTTGCTGCGGCGTCGATTTGATAACGAGTCAGCAAGTAGATAGGCACAAACACATCGGCTAATTCGCCATGGGGCTCATCGGCTAATAATGCATCTGAATTAAAATCGTCAATCGCTTTACGGCGCACGGTTTCTAAACGCACTAACTCAGCAACAGCATCGTTACCGCGATCCCATAAACTGGCATATGCATTACTGGCGCTAACACTGCGAGAATCTGCTTCACCAATATAACGAAAACCTTTAGTCAAGGTCGATGTTAACAATGCATCCGTTTGTTTTATATCACCATAACCATACGCTATGGTGTATTTATCCCACTCACCAATACCTTCACGATATGGGGTGGCGATATCGATTTTATCGTTTTGAATACTGGCATATGGATGCGGATAATCCATCACCGAGGCATCATCATTTGTTGATGCGGCAAAGTTATGATCCAGTCCTAAAGTATGGCCCATCTCATGCGCGGCTAACTGACGAATACGAGCAAGTGATAATGCCATTGCCGCGTCGGCGGCGGCTTTACGATCTGGCCATCCAGCAATCAGTCCCCTAGCGATGAGGTGATCTTGGCGAACTCTCAAACTGCCTAAGGTGACATTACCTTTAATAATTTCACCCGTTCGCGGATCGGTAACCGCTGCGCCATATGACCAGCCTCGGGTGGCGCGATGTACCCATTGGATCATGTTATAACGCACATCTTGAGGGTCAGCACCTTCGGGCAGTAATTCCACCTTAAAACCATCGATAAAGCCAGCGTCAGTAAAGGCCGTTTCCCACCAGCGGGCGCCTTCAAGTAAGGCGCTGCGGATCGGCTCTGGTACACCGGGATCAAGGTAATACACAATGGGCTTAACCACTTTGCTAGGCGCATCCCCAGGCGTGACCTTCTGTAATCGGTGGCGTAATAAATGACGTTGTATCAGCGGTTGATCAACCGCAGTAGAATAATCGGCATATTGATCAGACAAATAACCGCTCATAGGATGATAATTGCGGGCTTGATAACCGGCCTCTGGCAGTTGTACAAATGAATAACGCACCCGTACAGACAGCATTTTACCGTCTGGAGTGACTTGCTCAACTTGCTTACCCGCTTTGCTAGCCGTAAAGGTTAAATTAACATCAACATCTGCATTTCGTGCAAACGATTTAATCCCTTGCGGTAAAATGACGGAACGGCTGCTGTCTAAGCTATAGGTGCCTTGATTGGTTGCCGCCAACACATCAGTTACACCATGCAAATCATTAATCACTAGGTCATTAATTGCAACGATTGCCGTTTTACCTGCCACAACTTTACCGCGCCATAAAATCGACTCAGCAAAGGCTTGTGTAACCGCTTGGCGTTCAGCGACATTATCACTAGAAGCACGAAAATTAGGATTAAGCTGCTTTAAAATAATGAAAGGGCCGTGCTGTTCAAATTGCACCATGCGGGTTTGGCCTAATTGGCCACGATCTAAACCAATATCATTTGAACCCACACCATGAGGTAAGCTGGTCAGCAATAAAAAGGGTTGATTGAGTTTATCTGCTTGTAGGTATAACTCAGCGGATTTAGCATCGTAAAATAGATTGATAAAGCCTGTTGCAGCCTCAGCATTATTGATTATTGTTTGGGCTGAGTCGCTAGCCGCTATTGCGGCTGTAGAAAATAATGTTGCTGGCGTAATCGCCAGCAACAGTGCCAATGAAATACTACGGCGGACCATAATTAATCTCCTTGTCGGTAATGTCCTATCGTCAAAAGACTACTCGTCTTGATGATTGTGTTTATATGTAATCCAATGCGATAAGGTTTCAAATAATTCAGTAAGCACAATTGGCTTAGTGATATGGGCATTCATGCCTGCGGCTAAACTTTTCTCTTTATCACCGGACATTGCATGGGCAGTCATGGCAATAATCGGCATTTGTTCTTTACTAAAACGTTTGCGTAATTCTGCGGTAGCGGTTAATCCATCCATTATTGGCATTTGAATGTCCATTAACACGGCATCAAACGGCTTAGAATCGATCACATCTAACGCCACTTGGCCATTATCGGCAATCACCACTTCATAACCGGCACTTTTGAGTAATTCAGATGCCACTTGTTGATTAATAAAGTTATCTTCAACCAATAGCACTAAACCGGATGCTTTAGTAGGTTCGGCTTCAATAATAACCGGCATAGCATTAAGCTTTGGCTCTTTGGCAAAAGCATTAATAATTTCATCAAACAAGGCCGAAGCTTTGAACGGTTTTTGTAATACGGCATAAACAGAATCTTTTTGTAATTCATGGTCTAATGGTTCTGCGGCATAAGCTGTCATTAAAATAATAATCGGACGTTTTTCTAAGCTGCCGTCTTCAATCATTTGATCAACGGCTTTAATCACGTCACAACCGTTCATTTCTGGCATCATCCAATCTAGCAACAATAAATCGACCGGCTTTTTACGTAAAATCTCCAGAGCCTTTTGGCCGCTATCGGCGGTATTCACTCCAAAGCTGAAATCTGTCATTAATGTAGAGTAAATCTGTAATGCACTTGGATTGTCATCAACCACCAGTGTAGTGAGATTATTTAATTGTTCTGGCACCACTAATGGCTCGACGACTTGTTCTTCGGCAATTTCAAAGCTAATGGTAAAACTGAAGGTACTGCCCGATCCTAGCTCGGACTCAACTTGCATGGTGCCGCCCATCATCGACACTAAATGTTTACTGATCGATAAACCTAAACCAGTACCACCATATTTACGTGTGGTTGAACCATCGGCTTGTGAAAAGGCATCAAACAGCATTGCTTGTTGATCTTTACTGATCCCAATACCGGTATCGCGTACCCAAAACTTCATGGTAATGCGATCGTCACGCTCACCCACATCTTCACAACCCAGCTCAACTTCACCCGTTTGGGTAAATTTAACCGCATTAGACAATAAATTAACGATGACTTGGCCTAAACGTAGCGGATCGCCGTACAGGATAAGTCCTGCGGTGACAGGCGCATACAGCAGTAATTCAACGCCTTTTTCTTGCGCTTTCATGGCATTAATATCAATAACATGATCAAGCACTTTATCCAGCGGGAAAGCGACTCTTTCTAACTCTAATTTACCGGCTTCGATTTTAGAAAAATCTAGAATATCGTTGATAATACGCAGTAACGACTGCGCTGAGAAACCAGCTTTATGAAGGTAATCTTGCTGTTGCGGGGTTAAATTAGTCCGTTGCGCCAACTGCAGCATGCCAATAATCGCGTTCATTGGCGTGCGAATTTCATGACTCATGTTAGCCAAAAACTCACTCTTATACATATTGGCCAATTCAGCATCTTGTTTGGCTTCAAGCAAGGCCACTTCGTTACTCTTCTGACGGGTAATGTCTTTATGAGTACCGAGCATCCGCTTACTGCAACCGTCCTCAGAAAATTCGACTGCGCGACCTCGGGATAACACCCAGTAATACTGGCCATTTTTACCGCGCATTCTGAACTCAATTTCATAAGTACCAACCGGATCACGCACATACTGAGAGCGATATTCCTGCACCCGGTCACGATCGTCAGGATGATACAATTCATCGATTGATTCGAGTAATGGCGGAAATTCATGGGCTTGATAACCTAACATCGAATAGAAGGCCGGATTACAAATAATCTGTTCCGAATCAATGTACCAATCCCATAATCCATCTTCTACCGCATCCATAGCAAGATGATAACGTTGCTCAGACATCCGCAATTGTTCAGCAGCCTCGTATTCACGAGTAATATCACGCCAAACGGAAATCAAACCTAATAGGTCGCCACGGCGATTATAAAATGGCAGTTTAAAGGTATCGAGTAATACTGGTTTACCTTCAATATTCACCCGCTCTTGGTAACGTAATGAATGCTGTTGGGTCAATACTTTGTTATCTTCCTCACCAATGCGCTGGCCCTGCTCAGGGCTAACCACTTCTGATGAGGTTAAGCCAATAATCTCATTTTCGCGGTAACCCAGCATTCTTTCTGCTGATTTGTTACAGCCTAAATATTTACCTTCTTTGTCTTTAAACACAATCGCTTCAGGGATTGAGTCGATTAATGACCGCAGTAGTGCAAATTCACGTTCACGGCGCTCAGTCGTTTCACGTAAACGCTGAGTTCGGCGCGCCACTAAGTTATCTAGGCGTTTATTTTGTTCGGCTAAATGATGAGTATATTGGCGGTTTTCTTCAAAAATACGGCTCACCAATGCAAACCACGGCTCCCAGCCATGAGTCATTTTTTCCGGCGGTCTGATTGGTGTTTGAGAACACGCTTCCAAATGTGTTAGCAAGCGTGAAGCTGGGCTAACGAATGCACGACGCGTTTGCCAATGCACAATAGTAACCAGCAGCGACAGGGCCAGCACCACTAACAAAAAGCTCAGTTGCAGCTTGTCCCACGAATCTTTAAATAAATCATCTTCATCTTGCAAATACAGCAAGCGCCATGGGGCGTTATGCAGTGCAACGCTGTGAATATAATAGCCGTTACGTAAAATGCCTTCGTGGGCATCAAATAACTCAGATTCAGACAACGAATGTAACTCTGCCGGAATGCGCTGGCTAATATGATAAACCTTATTCATCTCATTAGAATCAAAGTCACTGTGAGATAAAATATTGTTTTGCTGATCAAGCAAAATCACCGTACCAGGCATTTTAAAGTAAGTACGAATTTGCTTATCTAACGACGACAAGGTCATGTCTAAATTAATTGAACCAATAAACTCATCGTCTAAATATACCGGTAAACCTAGCGTAGTAATTAAGCCTTGGTGGGCTGAGTCAATGTAGGCCTCACTCCAAAATACGCTGCGTTGCGGGTTCATTGACGGGGTCGATAATTGAAACTGTTTCTTATTGAGTAATTCATCTCTAAAGCGTAAGTCATTACTTTCCCATGGGTAAAATGACATCATTCGACGTTTAGAAATATAATAAATTGATGAGGCTTTAGGGGCTGCTTCTTTGGCAACGGGGAAAGATAATGATAGCTCAAACAGCATTTCCAACTCTTGGTAGAAGCTCTCACTACGTCCTTCTAGTGAGCCCGCACCAGTAATCCTGCCCATGTTAGTAAATGGCAAGCCGCTGTTAGCGTAATTGGGTTCTAAGGTAAAATACTGGCCATCTTCGTTAAACTTTTCATATTCTGGTAAGCGTTGTTTACGCACAAACTCACCTAAGCGTAGATGATCAACAGCCACATCACGTAAACTTTTCACAGCGCGAATACTCGACTCGAGCAATAAGTCGATTTGCATAACATGACGGGCAACCTGCCCTTCTCGCTGTTGAATTTGCTGCTCTTTTTGACGTTCAAACATAATGCCTGCCGTCAGTAACGCCATCACAATTACCCCGATATAAGTGTAGAACACCGCTCGGTTATAATTACGTTGAATAGGAGATTTTAGTTGTAAATCTGGCTCAGTCGGTTTCATTAACCACCCTTGATACAGCGTAAAAAAAGACCCGCTGTCGAACGAATAACACCAAAAAATTCGGTAATATAAAACTATTGATTATGATATCAGGAACATAAGCTCAAGCACATGTATTAATAGCCCAAGGGACTTGCCTAACCTGCGGCCAGTAAACATCACAAACCTTAAGACTTATTTAAAAGAGTGATAATACATAAGGTTATCCAATGTAACCTTATGTATGTATGAGAATATCAGCTTCTTTGGTGCAGATAACGCTTTCTATTGGTTAACCGATTACAGATGCTCCTCAGCAAATTCAGCTAATCGTGAACGAACCACACCATTGAGATAAATATTAGCGCTGCCTTCAAAGTCTTTAAAACGCTCGACTATGTAGGTTAAGCCTGACGTCACTGCGGTTAAGTAAGTCGAATCTATTTGGGCTAAATTACCACTGCAGATCAGCTTAGTACCCTCACCCATTCGAGTGATCATGGTCTTAATTTGTGATGCGGTGAGGTTTTGGCATTCATCTAAAATGACCACTGAGTTTTGAATCGAGCGACCACGCATAAAGTTAATCGACTTAAATTGAATGTTGGCCTTTTCCATTATGTAGTTCACGCTGCCGCTAGGGTTAACATCATTTTTGTGGAGCACTTCTAAGGTATCGGTAATTGCAGCTAGCCAGGGAGTCATCTTCTCTTCCTCGGTGCCAGGTAAAAAACCTATCGACTCAGCAATTTCGGGGGTGTTACGAGTTACAATGATTTTGTCGTAACGTTTACGCTCAACCACCAGCTCTAATGCAGCCGCCATGGCTAATAGTGTTTTACCGCAGCCAGCGGGCCCCGTAAGAATAATCAGTTCGATGTCAGGATCCAGCAAGGCATCAAGTGCCATGCCTTGATAAATATTCTTCGGTTTAACCCCCCAAGCTTGATGATGCAATAAGCGATCGCGGCCACGATCAATGATCTCTAGGTATTGATCTGTTTTACTGGCAACACGGCCGCAAAAATCGGAACTGTCGTCAATTAAATACTGATTAAGATAAAAGTTTTCATTACCAAGATGCTCCAATGGTACTTGATGAACCGTATGGCGGTCTTTGCGATCGGTAGAGACTTTATCGATATTTTGCCAAAAATCACCTGGGAACTGGTAAAAGCCTTTAGCAAGAAAGCGCACATCATCAATCAATTGATCAGTACGATAATCTTCTACTCGCTCAATACCCGCGCCTTTGGCCTTTAAGCGCATGTTAATGTCTTTGGTAACGAGCACTACGGTGCGGGGAAAATGAAGTTTTTGTAGATGCAGCGCGGTATTAATAATGCGGTTATCGTTATTATCGCCCGGGAGTGAGCCGATAATAAATTCTATTTGATGATCAGGAAAAATCGACAAATGCCCTGATACCTCAGCATGCTCCTCGCGTGTAGGTAATGGAACGCCTTTTAAAATTTGCTCCGGAGTAGTGGGTCCCCCCAAAATATCTTCTAATGCTCGTATGGCAACCCGAGCATCACGACTCACATCTCGCTTCCTGTCCTTAATACTGTCGAGCTCTTCTAACACAGTCATGGGAATAATTACGTCATGTTCTTTAAACGAATATATCGCTAAAGGTTCATGCAGTAACACGTTGGTATCCAGTACAAACAACTTTTTGTCGTCTTGTTGCATGGTGCCTCCAGAGTGCTCTCAATGAATAGAATCAGTATCACTTAGCTAAACGTATAACATTAAAGGGATAATTAAAGTCTTTATTGAAAACAGGCCATTGCCATAACAATGCTGCCTTCATAAAATATGCCACTGGCTGAAGAAAAACTCAATGTCATCATTAACGCCTTTGTTTCACACTATGACGTCAATGTGACGCTAACATGTCAAGATGGTGTGAAAATGAACATCTACACGATAAATCAATGCTAGAATTTCAATCTGGATGGGTTTGGTTTAACATACGCCCCCTTTTTTGTTTCACGCAATAAATGAGAGTAGAAGATGCCGTTTGCCTTAGGTCAACGCTGGATAAGTGATACCGAGTCAGAACTCGGATTAGGAACAGTCGTTCAAGTTGAAGGCCGCATGGTTACGCTGCTATTTCCTGCCACTGGAGAAAACCGGATGTTTTCTCGCAGTGAAGCTCCCTTAACCCGGGTTATTTTTAACCCCGGAGACACTGTCGAAAGCGGTGAAGGTTGGAGTATCACCATTGAAGAGCTTGAAGAAAAAAATCAATTGGTGATTTATCACGGGATCCACAGCGAAACCAAAGAAAAGGTCAGTCTTCGTGAGACGATGCTGAACCACAATATTCGTTTCAATAAGCCCCAAGACCGTTTATTTGCTGGCCAAATTGATCGCTTAGAACGCTTTGGTGTACGTTACCAATGTCAGTTATTACGCCACAAATTAGCCACATCAGACTTACTCGGTCAGCAAGGCCCACGAGTTGGCTTAATTGCTCATCAACAATGGATTGCTCATGAAGTCGGTAGTCGCTATGCGCCGCGAGTATTATTGGCCGATGAAGTAGGGTTAGGTAAAACCATTGAAGCGGGTTTAATTATTCATCAGCAGTTACTCACAGGTCGTGCTGAACGCATTTTAATTATCGTACCCGATACGCTACGTCACCAGTGGTTAGTTGAAATGTTACGTCGCTTTAATTTACGTTTTTCAGTGTTTGATGAAGATCGTTGTGTTGAAGCTTATGCCGACAATGATAATCCGTTCTATACCGAACAATTGGTTATTTGTTCACTTGATTTATTGCGTAAGAAAAAACGTCTTGAACAAGCTGTCGATGCCGATTGGGACTTAATGGTTGTCGATGAAGCTCACCATCTAGAATGGTCAGAAGATGCGCCAAGCCGTGCCTATAAAATCGTTGAAGCGTTAAGTGAAGTCGTTCCTGGCGTATTGCTCCTTACCGCGACCCCTGATCAACTGGGTCATCAAAGCCACTTTGCCCGTTTACGTTTGCTCGATCCAGATCGTTTTTATGACTACGATGCTTTTTTAGCAGAAGAATCAAGCTATAAAGATGTCGCGCAAGCCGCTGAAGCATTAAGTAAAGACAGTAAATTACCCGACAGCGCCATTAATAGCTTAACCGAATTGCTGAGCGAAAAAGACATCGAGCCAAGTATCCGCTTGATCCAGTCAAAGGATGTTGATGCCGAATCACAGCAAGCGGCACGTCAAGAATTACTGCAAGAATTACTCGATCGTCATGGTACCGGCCGCGTTCTTTATCGTAACAGTCGCGCCTCAGTGAAAGGCTTTCCTAAGCGTTTGTTTAATGCCTACCCACAAGACATGCCAGCACAATACGTTACCGCGGAACGTGTCAATGCCATGATGGGCAGCGCCAAACAACCACAAGATAAAGCCGCTCAGGCATTGAGCCCTGAAAAACTGTATCAAGCTTTTGAAAGCGACAGTGCCAGTTGGTGGAAATTTGATCCTCGAGTAGATTGGTTAATTGAGTTTTTAAAGTCTCACCGCAGTAAAAAAGTACTGATTATTGCCAGCCAAGCTGAAACGGCTTTAAGTCTTGAAGAAGCATTACGTACTCGCGAAGGTATTCAGGCAACGGTTTTTCATGAAGAAATGTCGATTATTGAACGTGACAAAGCCGGGGCGTATTTTGCTCAAGAAGAAGGCGGTGCTCAGGCATTAATTTGTTCTGAAATCGGTTCTGAAGGTCGCAATTTCCAATTTGCTAGCCACCTAGTACTGTTCGATTTGCCGCTTAACCCTGACTTACTAGAGCAGCGGATTGGCCGTTTAGATCGTATTGGTCAGCTAAACGATATTCAAATTCATTTACCTTACCTGCGCGATACCGCCCAAGAAAGGTTAATGCGTTGGTATCATCAAGGATTAAATGCGTTTGAACTCACTTGCCCGAGCGGACATGTGTTATTTAACGAATTTGCTGATGAGCTGATTAACGTGCTGTGCGACGATGATGAAGAGGTAATGACCCAATTACTCAATCATACTCAGCATCGCTACAAAGAGCTTAAGCAAGCAATGGAGCAAGGCCGCGATAAACTGCTAGAGATCAACTCTCATGGCGGCGAGCGTGCTAATGCGTTAATTAAACGCTTGTCAGACAGTGATAATGATACCCATCTAATCGGTTCAGTGATCCGTTTATGGGACATTATTGGTGTTGATCAAGAAGATCGTGGTGAAAACTCGATTATCTTGCGCCCTAGTGAACACATGATGTTCCCAACGTATCCTGGACTGCATGAAGATGGCATCACAGTCACCTTCGATCGCACCACGGCGTTGGCACGTGATGACATTGCCTTTATTTCGCAAGAGCACCCTTTAGTGCAAACTGGCTTAGATTTAATCACCGGCTCAGATACCGGCACCACCAGTGTGGCCATTCTAAAAAATAAGGCGTTACCTGCAGGTACCCTGTTTTTAGAATTGATTTACATGGCCGATGCTTCGGCGCCAAAGGCGAGTCAGCTGTACCGTTATTTACCACCCACTCCTATTAGAGTGTTGCTGGATAAAAATGGCTTAAACATGGCAGACAAAGTGGATTATGCCAGCTTTGATAAGCAACTTAGTGCGGTTAACCGTCATATTGCCAGTAAGCTTGTTAATGCATCGCAGCCTATTTTGCACCCTTTATTGGCAAAAGGTGAAGAGTTTGCCAAGCAATCGCTAGCACAGTTAGTGGTCGATGGCCGCGCTAAAATGACTCAGCAACTCACTGGCGAATTAGAAAGACTAGAAGCCTTAAAAGCAGTGAATCCGAACATTCGTGAAGACGAACTAGAATATATTCGTAATCAAATGGTCGAATTAACGGGTTACATGGACAACAGTCAATTACAGCTTGATGCGATACGTATGGTGCTTGTTAGCCACGTATAACGCTTAACTCGTTGTAGCAATAATGTCGTGTAAAAAATGCCCTGTTTATCAGGGCATTGTTTTTACTCATCGTTATACATTAAGCTAATCATATTAAGTGTTTTTTACTGAGAGGTTATGGTGCAATTAGGACGACTAAGTCTGTTATTAATCGTAACAGTAAGCTTATTAATGGCCATGGCGAGCGTAAAAGCGCAGCAACCTTATGCTTACCTATCTGCTGATGAAATAAAATTTATCACTATTGACGGTAAACAAAGTGAGATTCTGGTCCGGTCTTGGCAGAGTAAAAAACACTTTGGCTCTGCGGTGATTGTGGCCGCGTCAGACACAGATGCAGATGCCGCGGGTTTAGCCAGCTATCTGCGGACTAATATTAATAGCCTAGGCTGGGCGAGTATTAGCCTCACACCAGCAAAAGGCTTATATCGACCAAACTATGCCACTAAACCTGAAGAAATTACTAAAGCAGGCACAGAACAATTACAATTAAGTAGTGACAAAAGCATTCCTAAATATGAATCATCTCAGTTACTTGAACTGAGAAATTTTCAACAAACCAATCTAAATGAAGCCCTAAATCAATTACCCGCAACCACCAGTTTATTCCCAGGCGGAAAGATTATGATTGTGCTTGATGACAGCGCTGGCATGATCATCAATTTGCTCTATGAAAAAAAAATTCCTACGCCAGATGTACTGGTCATCATCAACCCTTATCGCGAGTACGAATATTTAATCGATCCGCAAAGTCAGCGTAAATCAATTGCCGAGCAATTAGTGACTATGTCGATTCCAATACTCGATATTCAATCGGCTGATGCACACCCTAATTCGATTGAACAAGCCCCTACTCGACTTAATTACAATCAAGTTAAACCGGCTCGATACTATCGCCAATATCAGATGAGTTTAGATTTAAGCAATGCTAGTGGCTGGGAAGAAGCCCTGAACCAAATTGAAGGATTTTCCCGAACCGTTATCGGTAGATAGTTATTGCATTGATACATTAATGCTAATCGATTTACTTACCACCAAGACTGACGAACGCGATAGGCCTTATGTGGATTTTTAGTTTGTCTAATCGCAGCAATCACCCGGTTTTTCCCCAATAACAATCGAATTTGGCTCAACGATTCCCTGGCTAATAAACTGCGTACAGAGGCACTCCAACTTTGATTGATACTGCGTTTAATGGCGGCATTGGCATCGGGCGAAGTACGCATAATTTTTTGAGCTAATGCCGTAGCATACTCATAAGCGTTATCACTTATATGAGTCACCAAACCTAGCTCAAGCGCTTGCTCAGCAGTTAAAATATCCGCGGTATAGGTCAACATCAACGCTTTGTCTTTCGGCATAATTTGTCTTAATGCCACCAAACCAGCCATATCTGGCACAAGCCCCCACTTTGCTTCCATTATCGACAACTTACAATGTGGCGTGGCAATACGAATATCAGCCCCTAAAGCTATTTGGGTGCCACCGCCATAACAACAGCCGTCTAACACCGCAATAACAGGAATCGGTAAACGCTGCCAGCCCAAAGACACCTGCTGAGCTAAGTTTGCATTACCTGGCAACCACTTAAATAATAGCTTCAAGGCACTGGTGGGTGAACTCGCCACACTCTTCACATCTAAGCCTGAACAGAAATTGCCTTCGGCGCCGGATAAAATCACCGCATTAATCTGTTTATCAACTCTGATCTGCTTAATAAGCGCATCTATCGCGGTAAACATCTCAACATTAAGCGCATTTATTTTACTGGGTCTGTTTAGGCAAACATGGGCAATACCATGCTCAACCCTGAACTTAATTAACTCTTTTTCCATAAAGCACCCTATTACTGGTCAGTCCAGTTTTTAGACTAACATATCTGGACTATCTGCCGAATAGTAATAACATGACAAATAAGCAGCATTGGTCAAAATGTTGCCACGCTTTATTTTGAACAATATTCCATTGAGTGTTAGCCTGATACAGTATTAATTTAGGCATAACCATCCAATCTTCATGCTTCTACACGAAATATAACGCCAGATTGATATGACATTGATGACATTGTGGTAACAGCTATACAAATGTTACCAACTTAATTAAATGTTAAAACTAAGTTATCAATATTGTAAGCAAATACGTATAATGAGCTAACGAACAAAAAATCGCTGTAAATAGTCTTATAATTATAACTATCCGCCTCATACCACTCGCGGTTGCATTAATGGGTGTTTTTTTCTTAAAGGCGAAATAAGGAAGACCAGCAACAATGACCATTCCAATATTAATATGCGACGACTCTGCACTCGCCAGAAAACAAATGGCAAGAACTCTCCCCAAAGACTGGGACGTTGAAATTAGCTACGCCACCAATGGTGCCGAAGGGCTTGAGGTCATTCGCGCAGGTAAAGGTGAGATTGTCTTTCTCGATCTCAACATGCCGGTCATGGATGGTTATGAAGTACTCCAAGCGGTACAACAGCAAGATTTACCCGCGTTGATTATTGTGGTGTCAGGTGATATTCAAATTAAGGCCCATGAGCGAGTCAAAGCTTTAGGTGCTCTGGACTTTATTCAAAAACCCGTTAGTGCAGAAGCTATCAGCCATATTTTGCAAGAGTACGGAATTTTAACCCTTACTCAGGGTAATAAAGCTGACGACACTCCAATGATGAAAGTTGATATGCGTGACGCATGCCAAGAAATCGCTAACGTCGCTATGGGTAGAGCCGCAGACTTACTCGCTAAACTTCTAGATGTATTTGTATTATTACCAATCCCAAATGTGAACGTGCTAGAAGTTAGTGAATTAACCATGGCCTTAAAAGCCACCGAGCGAAACTCAACTGTCTCAGGGCTGTGCCAAGGATTTATTGGTGCAGGAATCGCTGGTGAAGCGTTATTGCTGTTCCATGACTCTAGCTTTGAAGACATGGCCAAATTGATGGGCTTAGATAATCCAGAAGACATCACCACAGAAATAGAAGTGATGATGGATACCGGTAACGTGCTCATCGGAGCATTTCTAAATGGTATATCTGAACAACTTGACATGAAATTCAGTCAGGCACATCCGGTTGTACTTGGCAGACATTGCAGCGTCAATGAACTCATTCACGACAACTCAGACAAATGGCAACGAACTCTAGCGATGGAAATCAACTATCGAATCGAAGATTACAATATTCAATGTGATCTTTTGCTGCTGTTTACTGAAGACTCTATTCCTACGCTTAACTATAAGCTTGGCTACTTACTCGATTAATGTTGGATACTCTTTATGTCAAATGACCAAAGTGCGATGAATGAGCTTCACTGGCTAATCGATATGGTGCAAACCATTGAGGTAGGCTTAGTTGTGCTCGATCGCGACTATAATATCCAGCTTTGGAATGGTTTTATGGAAAACCACAGCGGCGTATCACCGAACTCCATTAAGGGTAAAAATCTGTTCGAACAGTTTCCAGATTTACAGGCTGATTGGCTGAAGAAAAAAATGGAGTCGGTATTTGTATTAAAAAATCGCACTTTTATTAGTTGGGAACAACGTCCATACGTATTTAAGTTTAAAAACTATCGGCCAGTAACGGGACGAGCAGATTTTATGTTTCAGAACATTACCTTACTGCCATTAGCTTCATTAACAGGGCAAATCACCCACATCAGTATTATTGTCTATGATGTAACCGATATAGCGGTAAATAAACTGCAATTAAAATCGGCCAATGAGCAACTGGAGCAATTAAGCCAAACCGATGGCTTAACCCAGCTACATAACCGTCGCCACTGGCAAGATTGTATGGAAAAAGAGTTTGATCGCTATTCACGTTACGGTGATGCGGCATCTTTAGTCATGATTGATATTGATAATTTCAAACTAATTAACGACAAGTATGGTCACCCTGCTGGCGATAAAGTTATCCAACATATCGCTTATCTGTTAAAACAAGCATTACGTGAAACCGACTGTGCCGGCCGTTATGGTGGTGAAGAGTTTGGCGTGGTGTTATCTAAAACCACAGCAGAAGATGCACTGAACTTTACCGAACGGTTACGAAAACGCATTGAAGAATCTGAAATAGCATTCGAAAATCGCCTGATAAAAGTCACTATAAGTATAGGGATTAATGATTTAGATTCAGAAATAGACAATAGCTCTACCTGGTTATCCGGTGCAGATAAAGCACTATATCTTGCTAAACAACAAGGTCGTAATCAAAGCGTTATTAATAAATAATAGGTTATCAATAATTGCTATTCAGCCATAAAAAAACGCTCATCCATGATGAGCGTTTTT
>NZ_JACJER010000230.1:0-3004 GCF_014164185.1 Shewanella sp. SG44-6
ACCAATTGATTTAATATTTTTTAATAGCTAATAAAAAAGCCCCTTGAAGGGGCTTTTTTTGCGAGCTTAAATTAAAGCGCTACGTTGTGAATCCGAGCTTTTTCTTTGATGTAAGAAATATAGCTCTTAGCACTACGTTCGGTCTTCTTATCATTCGCGGCAAGCACCGCACGATTATAAGCAGACTTGTACTTTTTCAGGCTTAAGTATGCTAAAGCTAGCTCAAACTGAGCTTCACCCGGATTATCGATGCCTGCATCAAGTGCTTTTTTAAACACAGGAATAGCGTCATCGAACTTTTGATCTAAAGCAAGAATGCGACCTTGTTTTAAATACAAATCACCCTTATTACTAACGGCAGCGGCTTTTCCATAATAGAAAGCGGCTTCTTTTAGCTCTTTAGCATTATGATAAAAACCAGCAAGAGTTGATAAGCTCTTCTCGTTTTCAACAATAAGACCAGACTTTAAATGCTTTTCGAAAATGGTAGCAGCTTTGTAAGGCGAACCTTTTTGTGCTAACAACTGAGACAAACGGGTAATGTTACTGTCTGTCTCTAAAAAGCCATTCTTATAGGCTAAATCATATGTTGCAAGTGACTTATCATAATCTTCAGTCATTAAGTAAAACTGAGCTAACTGTACCCAGAGACGTTTATCGTCTTGGAACAAAGGCACCATAGTTTCTAATACTTTTACGGCTTCTTTGTATTTTTTCTGGTTAAAGTAAGCGGTTAACTTCATCTGATATAGGCCCTTGTCAGGCGATTCAGCTAAAGATAAACCTTTGTCAGATACTTGAAGAACTTTATTCCAATCTTTTAACTCAGTGTAGGCAATACCAATACGGCGATACATTTGCGAATCAGCCTTACAGGTAAAATCCATCCACTTGTAGTAGTAAGGAATAGCCTCTTTAAACATTTTTTCCTGGAGTAATAAATCAGCATACAAACGCATTGTTGCAGCATGATCGGTACCACCAAGAATATCAGCGTCAACAGCAGTCTTTAAATATTTGATTGCTGTCTTCATCTGGCCTTTTTCGGCATAGAAGTTACCTAACATACGATCGACATAAGCTTTATCGAAATCGTTTTTAGCATTAGCCTCAAGCAAAATTGAAATAGCTTGGTCTAAATTTCCTTCAGTGTATGCTTCAAAAGATTTTTGAACTTTTTTTGCAGCGCTTTCGCCAACAGCACGAGATTGACGTTTATCAATTTCACACTTTTCAGCAGCCACTACAGAGTTTGACAATAGTGCACTTCCACAGACTGAAAGTAATAACGCTGTAGCGATACTAGTAACTTTACGCATTATCTACCTCCCTTTCTCTAGTGTGAAGTCAAGCTGAACTGTCATACCGGTTTGTTTTAATGGCTTGCCATCAACGATCTTTGGCTTATATTTCCATTTCTTCAATGCGCGAATCGCTTCGCGATCGAATAAACGTTTAGGTTCAGCCTGGATGACAGAAACATCATCAACACCACCAAGTTCGTTAATCGTAAATGAAAGTTGAACATAACCTTCTTTACCATCACGAGCAGCAGCAATTGGATACTGTGGCTCAATACGAACGATAGGGGTAGCATCACCATCACGGGTCATCATATTGCCAAGTTTAAAACCTGTACTTGGTCCACCAGCTTCGATACCACCCATATTGAACGCCATATTAGTGTCAATATTAGTTGATGAATCTGGCGGAGTAGTATCCGGCTTCGGTGGCTGCTCCGGTGGTGGAGGTGGCTTAGGTGTAACCCTTGGTTTTTTCTGTGCCTTCGAATCCTGTTTATCCATCGTAATTTCAATAACAGGGGATTCCACTGAGTCGCCGTTGCGTTGTGCGCCACCGCCGACTAGGAAAGCCATGAAAGCAAACAGCCCAAAAGTCACTGCAGCACCAATGATTATTGATACGAGTGCTCTTAGCATATTACTCATTCCCCGCTGATACTGAAATTTTGTCAATACCGGCAGCTTTAACATTATCAAGCACTTTAACGACTAAACCATGTAAAGCGTCTTTGTCTGCTTGAATCAATACAGCTGCTTCTGGTGCTTCCGCTAACATACGCTCTACGTTTGCAGTTACACGCTCGATATCAACCTGACGGTTTTCCATCATAATGACGCCAGTTTTGCTGATGCCAATAAAGATGTTTGCCGATGGTTTAGACGTAGCCTGTGACGCTTTAGGCTTGTTGTAGTCTAAGCCTGATGGCTTAACAAACGATGTTGTTACAATGAAGAAGATCAGCATGATAAACACGATGTCTAGCATCGGGGTCATATCAATCTGCGCTTCCTCTTCCATACTGGAATGCTTCTTACGTGCCATGTTCAATCTCTCTCTAGTGGTGAGGCATGCTGTCTTTTAGCTTTTCTAAACTGATTCTCATTTTTGAGTCTAAACGAGTGCTAAAGAATACACCCGATAGAGCTGCAACCATTCCTGCCATAGTTGGCATAGTGGCCATAGAGATACCAGCGGCCATTAAACGAGCATTACTCGTCCCCTGAACTGCCATCACATCGAATACTGAAATCATACCGGTTACAGTACCTAATAAACCAATCATTGGACAAATGGCTACTAAGGTTTTGATTAACAGCATACGTGCATTCAAATCTTGCTTCGCTTGGGATAACCAAGCTTCACGGATACGGTGAGCATGCCAAGAAGTCGTTTCTTCTCTTGCTTCCCATGACGCGATAACGGCTTGATGTTGTTTTGGTGATATCCAGTTGAGATACCAGTAACGCTCAAGCATTAACACCCACATTAGGAATAGCACAGCTGCAACCAGCCAGAGGACATCGCCTCCGGAGGCCATGAAGCCCCTGACGGAATCCCATACGTCCATCAGGATTAGCATCATTAGTCAGCCCTCTTCTCAGCATGTTCTGCAATGATACCAGCACTTTGTTCTTCAAGAACTTGAACAATAGACTTGCTACGAGCCACTACGATTGCCTCTAATGTTATTACATGCAAT
>NZ_JACJER010000231.1:0-2908 GCF_014164185.1 Shewanella sp. SG44-6
CGACATAAATAGCATCATTAAAACGCGATAGGTGATCGCCGAGTAAAATTAAGTCCGCACTGTTTTTGGCAATTGCACTTCCGCTTCCCATCGCTACTGACAAATTTGCACCGGCCAGTACTGGCGCATCATTTATACCGTCACCAAACATGGCTACATTAGCATCTTGCTGTAAGCGATTCACTAAGGCTAACTTATCTTGAGGCGATAAACCTGAATGCACATCTGAAATACCAATTTTATGTGCTAAAAACTCAACATGTCCGGAATTATCACCACTGGCAATACTCAATTTTATATTGGCAGCCTTTAACGCATTAACCGTCGCGATGCTATCAACACGTAACTTATCAAGCATTTCGATTTTGGCAATTAGCTCGTTATCAATAGAAAGGTAAATCCACTGACTTTGAGTGGCTTTTACTGATATCGGTAACATATCTGGGCTAACAAATTGTGCCGTTCCAATAGACACTTGCTGTTGGTTCATACTGGCTTGAATGCCTAAACCAATATGATGTTCAACTGTGTCTACTTGATGTTGATTATCATAGAAAGGGCTAAACGCTAATGCAATCGGGTGGAGAGATCCTTGTTCAATGGCCGCTGCAATAGACAGTACTTGCGCTGATGAATACCCAGCAAAGGTTTGTACATCACCAATTGATAATTGGCCACAGGTAAGCGTGCCAGTTTTATCAAACACCACATGATTAATTTTGGTCAGTTTTTCAAAAATACCTGGTTTTCGTGGGATCACACCTAACTTAGTGAAAATAGCGGTTGCGCAAGTAACGGCCGTTGGCGTGGCAAGGGCGAGGGCGCATGGGCAGGTTGCGACCAACACGGATAATGTAATCCAAAAAGCGTCTTCTGGAGATACGAACGACCAGACGACATATGTTATTGCCGCTATGGATAAAACCGTACCGGAAAAGTATCGCGCTAAACGGTCGGCAATTAAAGCAATGGTAGGTTTATTGTTTGATGCAAGTTCTTGTAAACGAATGATCTCTGCAACTAATTGATCTTGCCCAAGGGCTGTCACTCGCACTTCAATAGGTTGTTCTATATTGATGGTGCCGGCATAGACTTTATCTAAAACGCGTTTACTGATCGGCATTTGTTCACCGGTAAGCATAGCCTCATTGACGCTTGATTGTCCGGTTACCACTTCGGCATCAGCGGCAATCACTTCGCCTGGTTTGACTAAAATAATATCGCCAATGGACAATTGTTTAGCGGCAATCTCAGTGATCTCACCCTCATGACATAAATGCGCTGTCAGCGGCACCAGTTTGTGCAAATTACTCGAACTAACAGAAGCTTTTTGCCTTGCAACTTGTTCAAAGTAACGACCTAATAATAAAAAGAAGGTAAACATGGATACGGATTCAAAATACACTTCGCCATTGCCTTGCATAGTCGCAATACAACTGGCGATATAAGCACCTAAAATTGCAATTGAAACAGACACATCCATATTAAGTTTGCCACTTAATACACTACGAAGAGCACTAAAATAAAAGGGTTGAGCTGAGTAAAGCACTACAGGCGCTGCAAAAATTAAACTTACCCAGCGAAAGTAGTCACGAAATTGAACATCCAGATCAGTAAAGTATCCGGTGTATAAGGCGAGGGCAAACATCATCACTTGCATGGTCGCAAAACCTGCAAGCCCTAAGCGAAGTAAGAATTTACGACTGTCTGCTTTAGATTGTTTTTCTTGTTCATCAACTTGGTAGGGCGCAGCTTGATAACCAATTTTACTGATAATTTGTAAAATTTCACTGAGTTGAATACGTTCACTGTCCCAGCTCACTAACGCCCGTTGTGTGGTGGAATTAACCAACACATTAGTGACACCCGCAACCGGTTTGAGTTTATGTTCAATTAACCAGGCACAAGCAGCACAGGTAATACCGTCGATAGACAAAGAGGTTGAATCAATAGCACCTTGTTTATGAACAAAATCTTGCTGCACTTCCGGTAAATCGTAGGCACTGTATTGCGACAACTGTTCTGGCACCAGTGCCGTCTGACGATTTCCAGGTTCACTGCGAAATTGATAATAACTGCTCAGGCCTGCATCCATAATGGCCTGCGATACGGCTTGGCAACCTGGGCAGCACATAGGTTGTACTTGCCCATTTATTATCGTAGTAAACTGATCTCCCGTAAGAACTGGCTCATTGCAATGAAAGCAAGATGTCATGTGGCTATACCAACTTCATTTAATAATGTTTTAATCAGATACGCAGTCAATGTGTTATTAATTGAGCCAATATTCAACATCATCTTTAATATCAATTCGTTGCTGGATACGCCATTTGGCATCAAATCCTTCAATGCGTACTTCCCAAGGCCCAGTTATCGCAGAATCCAATGGAATGTGATACACGTAATTTGCGTCAGCAGTAGCATTTAAACTGAAGTCTTTGGCTTCTATTGTCGGATGGTAAAACTGCACATTTAGCGCTGCACGATATTCCGGACCACCTTGTTGGGTAATTTTTAATTCTTGATCTGCAACCGTGACTAAAAATTTCATGCCAATTTGTTGAGCATATTTTATTTTGCGCAAATCCATGTTTATCGCTTTACCTTGCTTATAGTAATCTTCTGCTACCAATGAGTCAGAATTATCTAAAGCAATCTTTAAGGTCGTTAAACTGGCAATAACGGCACACAAAGGCAAGATGATTAAAAACCAAGGCCAAAATTGCTTATACCAAGGGAGTTGATCCGACATAATACATCCTAAAATAGTGGTAATAATTCGGGGGACATTTTACCCCGTAATGGCTTAATAATCACTTAAAAAAAAGGCCTCGATAATCTCGAGGCCTTAATATTACTTATAACTAACTATTTGTTTGATAAGCTATAAACGTAAGCTGTATTGACG
>NZ_JACJER010000232.1:0-2857 GCF_014164185.1 Shewanella sp. SG44-6
CAAAAATATAACCGATCCTGCTAATTCATTAATTTTTTTGCTTGATAAACAACCTAAAAAAAATAACAAATCATTAAAAAACATTTATATAGATAGGAAAATGATTTTAGACAGTATGTATTTTTAATGGTAATAAATGTCGTAATATGAGTAGAAATGAAATTGAGGATTGCCAATTTATACAAAAACTCGCACTATTAGCAGACAAATAACCCATTTAATGTTGCGGCAATTTGCCTTGTTGAGTGGTGTTTCGCCTGAATGAAGAGTCATTTCTGACATGAAAGTAACGATTAACGACGTCGCAAAATATGCCGGCGTATCGATAAAAACTGTTTCACGGGTGACAAATAAAGAACCCTCAGTAAAACAAGCCACCATTGATAAAGTAAACCAAGCGATAACAGCATTAAATTACCAACCTAATTTAGCAGCAAGAAATTTAGCGAGCACTAGCTCGTATGTTATTGGTTTTATTTACGATAACCCCAATGCGTATTATGTCATTGATATGCAAAACGGTATTTTATCTGCCTGTAAAGACAGAGGATTTGAATTACTTATTCATCCATGTAATGCAAAATCCGAGACCATTTGTGATGAGCTGACCACTATGGTTAAGCATGCTAGATTGGCAGGGTTGGTACTTACACCACCGATGTCCGAAGACCCTAATATTTTGGCAGCCTTAGACCAAATAGGTGCTAATTACGTTAAAATTATTGCTGGTGAAAAGATCATCAATAGTAACGGATTGACGGTATTGGTTAATGACCAAAGAGGTGCGGTTGAAATTACTCAACATCTTATTGATTTGGGCCATAAACACATTGCATTTCTTAGTGGTGATTTACAACATGAATCAACAAAAGAGCGATTACTTGGATTTAAGAAAGCGTTAAAAAACAACTCTCTAATTCTAAATACTGATTGGGTGCTTGAAGGGGAATACTCATTCGAGTCAGGTTTAGCTGGTGCAAATAAACTCATTGCTATGGCTAAACGGCCGACTGCCATTGTTGCCTGTAACGATGAGATCGCCGCTGGTGCATTATTTGCAGCGCGCTTAGCTGGACTCGATATTCCAACAGAACTATCTATTGTCGGTTTTGAAGATAGCCCATTCTCTCGTCAAACATGGCCTAAATTAACCACAGTCCATCAACCCAATATCGAAATTGCTCAAATTGCGACGCAACTGTTAATTGATAAACGCAAAAATCAAACAACTGAAACGTTCAGATGCTTTACTCCAACACCGGTTATTCGTAACTCAACAACCTCGCCTACATAACACCAGAAAGCCTCTATCAATAGAGGCTTTCTGATGTTTATCAACATAAACTCGTTTAATGCAACTTAAGTTTAGGACGTTGCCAGCGCAGTAATTTTTGCGCAATACGATATACTGAGGCCGAGAACCAGCCATATAAACTGGCTAAATGACGCTGATAAAGCGAAATATACATCAAACGCGCGATATGACCTTCAACAAAAAAGTCTCCTGAACGTAGACTGCCCATTAAATTACCCACTGCTGAAAAACGACTAAGTGAAACCAATGAGCCATAGTCCTTATACACGAAAGGCTTTTCTGGTTGTTGTTTCATCTTCAAGCAAATATTGGCATAAAGGCAATCGGCCATTTGGGCTGCCGCCTGGGCTCTTGGTGGCACAGGTTTACCTGATGGTAAAATAAGTTGCGCACAGTCACCTAAGGCGTAAATATCATCAATGCCTTTAACATGCATACAATCATCTACATCAATTTGATTACGGGGAGTGATCGGAAGTTGAGTAAAGTGTTCAAAAACTTTCGGACCTTTTACGCCTGCTGCCCATACTTTAATGTTGGCTTTGATAGTCTCGCCAGTCGCTGTAACGAAACCTTCTTTAGTGACTTCTTTAACCTGCACACCTAAATGCAATTTAACGCCTAACTTTGACAGTACAGTTTGTGCTCTTGTACTGACTTGCTCTGGTAATTGCGGGAGGATTTTGCTTGATGCTTCAATTAAGTTTATGTCTAAATGATCTTTAGAAATATTTTGGTAGCCATACTCTCTTACTGATTCAATAACATGATGAAGTTCAGCTGCAAGCTCAACGCCTGTGGCGCCAGCTCCTACAATACCTATACCTAACTGGTCTTGGGTTTCATTAAGCTGTAATAGTGCATCCATGAGCTTATGATGAAACAGATTAGCACTATCTAAGCTGTCTAAGAAAATACAATGTTTTTCAGCGCCTGGTGTATTAAAGCTATTTGAAACGCCTCCCAATGCTAAAACAAGCGTATCATATTCAATATTGCGCGCAGCAATAATGATCTCACCTTCATCGTTGTACACTGGAGCCAGCTGGATTTGTTTGGTATTCGGATCACATTGATCAATAGCGCCACGAATATATCGGTAACCGTTCTTTAAACCGTGATCTCGATACTGTAGCCCTTCAATTGATTGATCAATGACACCAACTGCCACTTCGTGCAATTTGGGCTTCCAAATGTGAACGGTATTTTTATCTATTAAACTAATATCAACTAACGGGTTTTTACCAAATTTTCGTCCCAATTTTGAAGCCAACGCTAACCCTGCAGCCCCACCACCTACGATAACAATTCGCTGAACCATACATTACCTCAGAGATACCTTATTCCAACAACTTAACTACAAAAATATACACGTATAAAAAAAGGCCCTTATGGGCCTTAAACTGCTTCTTCATTTTCTTTGCCATGTATTAGCGTGCAAATACCTGTTGTAACACAAATGGTGAGTTTTATATTGCAGACGTGAAGCGATCTTTATATCGATTTATCTCATCTCTTATACCGAGTAGGGTTAATCAACAA
>NZ_JACJER010000233.1:0-2846 GCF_014164185.1 Shewanella sp. SG44-6
ACTATACTCTGACATAAAATGTACCCATAGTCTGACAAATTGGAACTGCACCTAGATACTATAATTATGAATTGTCATTTTATTACAACTGAAAGCGTATCTCTTAGTAACTCACTTTTGGACAATTCCAAGTTAGCATTCATACCAATTCAAGCGATTCATTGATAACTCCAAGTATCACAAAGTCACTTTACTACTTAACCATCATGAAAAATAAGCATCGTACTTATTAAAATAGGATCTGTACTTGTAATCGAATCAAAATATCGGCTAAGTAATTTTGAGCGGCTGTTTTTATACAATCTATATATAGTTAAAATCACGAAAAAAACAATTCCTCATAGTCATCTTTAGTTAATCCATTTTTTTCAATAATTTTCACTAAACAATCCCTCAAAATTGGAAAAGTTTCACCCATAATTATACTAGGTCTTAACTTACCTCGACCGTTAACTTTGTATGAATCTTTAAGAATCCCATCATGAACAGCAGAGGAGCGTATACTGTATGCTGCATTTAATATAGAAGATATTTCTTTCCGCTTCTCAAGGTCATGAGAAGCCAACTTGGAACCAATAATTTTTATTTGGAGAGTTAGCTCTCCATTAGTATCAGGCTTTGTTAATATCGACTCAAGGGCAATACCTAAGTCAATAGCTTTATTTGTATCATTCCAAGTATTCATAGCCTGACTTCGACGAGCCAAAGAAATATCTAAAGGCAATCTAAGCTTCTCATTCATAGATAAGTATTTTTTAAATAAATGAGTAATTTGTTCAGCGTCAATACCATTCCATAAATCATAATGTTTAGGCTTAATAACCTCTAAGTATTGAGTCGAATGTGTGTCTATTATGTCAGAAAGAGGTGTAGTATCTTCTAAAATACACCAACGTAATTCAACGCAAGGAGCGTGGTCAGAAGCGAATAAAGATAGAAAATTAGTTATTAAAAATTCTTTATTTACGTAACCTTGAATGGTATTGATATTAGCTTCACTAAGATCATTTGAAAGTAATGTGCTTTCCATGGGTTGGCATAAAAATGTGTAGGGCGGGTGAACTCTACCACTAGATGAAAAACTTGAAGATAATTTCATTAATTTGTTATTTACATTTTTCCTGATTGTATTGGGTAAACTTTCAAAATCACAAAAATAAATACCATCTATTAATTCTGCTTTCCCTTTAAAATCAACCCCACTAATTAGTGACAGATTATAAATCACAATATCTGATGAAGATTCAAGTTCTAGCAAATACGAATAAGCAAGTTCTGCCCCAACCGTAGAAGCCGCTAAAACTAACCATTTAGCCAAATACAATGCATTTATTTTTTCACCATGCCCTCCAGCGCGGAATGTTGAAGAAGATAACCTAGGGTGTTCTTCTTCAATAAGACTAGCTAATTTTATGAAATTACGTGATGCACCGAATGCCTTCGCATAATTGCGCCAATCATCTTGAGCTATCCATAGAGTAAGTTGCTGTATGTTTCCTTCTGCAACTGACGTATTTATAGCTTTAATTATTCGTTGATTCATACAATTACTATCCCTAATGTCTTATTATTACCAGCGCAATTTCATTGTACACTCAACGACTTTAATTCCAATAACCACTCAGGCCTAATGTGACAGTTGAAAGTACCCCCGTATTACATCACGGGGATTCACAGAGAACAGCATTAAAAGAATGGATAACTTTTACTAGGGCAAAAGTGCATCAACAGGATGTGAATGAGTGAAAGGGCTAGCGCATAAAGGGGCAGAAATGTGTTGCCCACCCTAACTGGAAAATGGAAAAAAGTGGCTTAGAATTTATTCTTTATTACGTTGCTCATATAAATTCTAACCCCACGAAATTACTGCTCACTCTGTATAAAAGAACAGTTGTATTAGGGAGGAGTATTTTCTGAGCTAACGATAGTTTGTCCTTTGTCTGGTCATATCTGATTATTTATTAACTTTGTAGTGCTATGGCTTTCGGCCTCTTTCCCTTTCGCATTCTTCCGCATGAGTTGTTGAATCAAAGTACATCGAGTACAAAACATCATCGCCTGTTTGAGTTATGCTTATTTCATATTTTAGCTTACCATCGACAATACTTGGATATATATTCACCCCATAAATATCGATATTGTTATAAAAATCATCAGACTTATTAAGGCATTTACTCCTGAGTTTATTTTTGTGAAATACATCTTTTATCGAAAAAATAAAATCTAAAGCATTAGCATCAATATACAAAGACTTCCCATGATGATCTTGTGTATAACGAATATAGTCTGAACAAGTTCCATTGATAGACCTGCCAACATATATATATGAATTTAAGGTATATACTCGAGATGATAGCTCATGTTTATTTTCCAATTCCACACAATATTTATCAAAAATGAATTCAGGCTGTTTGATGTAAACGACAGCATCTTCATTCTCTTGCCCTATACTGTACAATTCACTAGAGCAGTGAGTCGCTTCAGTATTTAGGCATAAATCTTTCATTTGCTCAATAAAAGAGCTGCTACTATAAGCTTCAGTAGCATTTAAAAATAATAGAAAAAAGAATAAAAAAAGTATTAATTTTTTCATTATGATGTTGCTCCACTAATCATATGTAGTGGATAGTTATTTTGGCCAGTGTTGTGTATGTTTTCAAGCAAAAAAATAGTGACTTCCATTAGATATAGTTGTGATTATATTAATAAAGTGAAACTCGTTTTGGGGCATAAACAATTTACATGTCTAGGCTCATTACTGGACAAAAATAAGTTTATTGACGCAATAAAGTTTGTACAGTAGAAGATAAGTCGAATCCATTTAACATTATGGATATGAGGCATGA
>NZ_JACJER010000234.1:0-2823 GCF_014164185.1 Shewanella sp. SG44-6
TGTAGGTGAATAATATCTATTAGATCACAGACATCGATACGCCACAAGCTCAAAAAACAACCAATTAACTTTATTTGTTAAAAAACGTTGAAAACGTCTTTCTGGAGAAATTCTACAGCCTCAACAGCTTATTCAACGGCTCGACCGATAAAGCCGCCCGTTTAAGTTATTGATTAATATCATCCTACGTTTTCTATGTCTTTGAAGTAAAGCAATTTAATGACTCTTACACTTAAATAAAAAACGTAAATTGCACGTTAAAAGTGTCAACATCAAATGTAAAAAAATAAACCAATAATATCAATATATTAGAGTAGCCCTATTTTTCCAACATAGCCCTTTAGACTGCAAAAAGCCACAGTTAAACGCCCATAAAAATGGCTACATCAAGTAGCCAATCATCGTGGGTGGCAATTTTTTGGTACCAACGCCTTTGTAACGGGCAGCTTTGCTGCTAAGCAGCGCTTAAAGCTGTCCAGCCCGAAGGGCGTTAGTTGACAAACTTGTTATGAGTTTCCGTCAAGGTGCCACCCTACAATATCACCAACATCATCGTAAACGTTGTAGATCACCTCACAATCGCAGAAGCCGCCGTGCTCAACAAGCCAAGGAATAACCACTTCTGGGTTTAACTGCTTAGACTTGAGGAATTCAATTGTTTCCTTAAGCGTGTGATCACACTCTGGAGCTGATTCACGATTTAAAAAAGAGAGAAGTTCTTTAAGCTCATCGACACTCATTGGTATAGATGCGCGAATTTCATCTTGCTCATTCTTCTTGTGCTGAGCCTTCAGCTTTTTCTTCTGTTCTTTATCCATACTTACGACTCATAACGCCCATAATAACAGGCTAAAAATTGTGGGCTAAAATACGAGCATAGCGAGATAGCCCGCCGTTTTTAGTCCTTGTTAATTTGCTTTGTTAGGTTTTTGAGTACTGTAAATATAATTCGGCTAGCTCAACAAGCGTACTCGGTGCTTTTGGAATTGCTGATTTAATGTCTTCAGCCAGAGCAAAATTTTCAAAGCCTTTCATATCTTTTAGTAAATCAGGAGTAGACTCCAATAACGCTATAGATTTATTTAAAATATTTTTGAACACTCTCAACGACAATACTTGTGAATCTCTATCAATTTCATCATGGTAATGCTTAATGAGCTTGGTACATATTCGTAATTCTGTACCTTTGTCCTGAAATTCAGCTATTGGTAGCTCTTTAAGAAAAAGCTCAAAATTTTCATTATTCTTTTCTAACGTTTTACGAGCAGGCGATACATTACCTACGCATAATTCAATGAGCACAGTATTAACTTTACCGCCATAACTACTTTTAAGTTGCTCACTGAGCCACTTGCTTGCCACATTTAACGTAGCATTCCCACCAAATATTGAGTATGTACGATGGTAAAATATTATATCCATAGAATGAAACCTAACAGCTTATTGAACGGCTCGACCGATAAAGCCGCCCGTTTAAGTTATTGATTAATATCATCCTACGTTTTCTATGTCTTTGAAGTAAAGCAATTTAATACTCTTGTACTCAAATAAAAACTCAAATTGCACGTTAAAAGTGTCCGCATTAAATGTAAAGAAATAAACCAAACAATATCAATATATTAGAGCAGCCCTATTTTTCTCAACATAGTCCTTTAGACTGCAAAAAGCCACAGCAAAACGCCCATAAAAATGGCTACATCAAGTAGCCATTTTTATGTGAAAACTCATAGGGTATAACGCCTCTTAATGACTTGTTATGGCTTGTTTTCTATGTTTATGGACTTTAAAAGTAATGAACATTCTTCATCACTCGAAACTTTAAATATTTTTCCTTCTTTAGTCATTTGAGCAAGGCCTTTAAGCGAGCAGGTATTTTCTTTAAAATGATTTTCTACAACGCTTTTGGGAATATCGCTAGACTTAAAGTATGTGACATTGAACGAGCGTCTGAGAAAACCTGAACCACAATCGCTATGATTCTCGACAAAATTAACTTTTGCAGCTTTCATCTCTTTCTCAGCTATAACTTTGTCTTCAAAAGAGATTGTGAACTCACAAGATTTTCCTTCGTAATCTCTCCAAGAAGAAGAGTGGTGAAGAGAGTCCTCTTTTAACGTTGCAGTCCCATAGAAAGAGCCGCCGGTATAATAAGGGGGACCTCCGTTTATATCCATATAAATAACAACAGTGCTATTTGTTGCAGGATAAATTATTAGTTCTTGAGAAGAGTAGCCATAAGTTCCAACGTATGACTTCGTATCATTTTTGCTTTGTGCATAACAAGACAGGCTCACAAGTAATAAAGTTAGAAAAATTATCCTTTTCATAGTAATCCTAATTGAAAGTGCCAATTGTAAACGAGGCATAACGTTTTAGTATTTGTGCGTTGCGCTGTTTGCATGGAACAAACCACTTGTTGGACTTAGCCGATGCCGAGTCCAGGTTAATGGGTACGCTTTACGCTATAGGAATTTGCTTTTTTTGATGCTAGTTCTGAGCTGTAGTGCAGTTTTAAACTTGAAGTTTGGCTTGATTTGTAAGTGTTCAATTGCAATTCCCTTGTCATTGTAGTGCTCCATCACATTTTTTAAGTCTAACTGATCCAATGAGGTGAATACACTCGATTGAATCAGCATTTGGCTCTTAGCAGCGGCTTAGTTCAACGCTTGGGATAAGGACCATACTTTTTGCGGCCTTCCCGAATTTTGGTTCAAACGAAGTTAGAGGGGACGGGGTTATTTTCAAGAGCATACCCTGGAATTAAATAACCCCGTCCTTTTTATTTTAGCCACCACACATTGATGGTTGTCCCGCCCAGTTGCA
>NZ_JACJER010000235.1:0-2809 GCF_014164185.1 Shewanella sp. SG44-6
TGGCAGCATGTAGCATGACAAACCAAACTGAAAAAACTGCCCTTGAGGGTGTAGATAAACCTAGCAAAGAGGTGTTTCGTCCCGCTTTTCATTTTACCCCTAAAAAGCATTGGATGAATGATCCTAACGGTATGGTTTATTACCAAGGTGAATATCATCTGTTTTACCAGCATAATCCTGATTCATCTGTATGGGGGCCAATGCATTGGGGACATGCATTTAGTAAAGATATGATTCATTGGCAGCATCAAGACATTAAGCTGTTTCCTGATGAGCACGGTACTATCTTCTCCGGTAGTGCGGTGGTTGATTGGCAAAATAGTAGCGGCTTTGGCACTAAAGAAAATCCACCATTAGTGGCTATATTTACCTATCACGATGATAAAAAGGCTGCACTGGGGGCGATTGATTTTCAAACCCAAGGTATAGCATATAGCACCGATAAAGGCCGTACATGGAAAAAATACGCTAATAATCCGGTATTAAAAAACCCTGGGATCCGCGATTTTCGTGATCCTAAAGTAAGTTGGCATGAGGATACCCAGCAGTGGGTCATGGTATTGGCTCAAGATGATCATATTGGCTTTTACAGCTCAAAAGATTTAAAAACATGGCAATTTGAAAGTAACTTTGGCGCCGATTGGGGAAGTCACGCAGGTGTATGGGAGTGTCCAGACCTTATTCGCGTGCGTATTGAAGGCACAGATGAATATAAATATGTTTTATTAGTGAGTATCAACCCAGGCGCGCCAAATGGCGGCTCTGGTACACAATACTTTGTCGGCGATTTCGACGGTGAAAAATTTGTACTTGATAGTGATTATCAAAAAATGCTTACTGCAACGCCAGCCGTTTTCCCCCAAGGACTTGATTTTTCTAATTTCAAGAGTGGTTTAAAAAATTGGCAAGTATCTGGTGATGCATTCCATATAGTTAATGATCAACCATCAAATACGATTGCCAGTTCTTTTAAAGGTTCTGATAAGGCAATTGGCACATTAACCTCAACATCATTTGCGATCGATCATGATTTCATTAACTTCAAGATTGCAGGCGGAAAGCATCACAATAGTACCGCAATACAGTTGTTAGTTAATGGCGAGATTGTTAAAACCGCAAGCGGAAATAATACCGGTACTATGACAGAGCGTTCATGGAACGTGAGTCAATTAAAAGGCCAGCAAGCTTATATTAAAGTGGTCGATAATGAACGAGGTGATTGGGGGCATATAAAAATCGCTGATATTGTATTTTCTGATAATGCAGCAAATGAAAGATATGAACCTTCAATATGGTTAGACTACGGCACAGATAATTATGCAGGTGTCACTTTTTCTGATGTCAAAGACGGTAGACACTTATTTATGGGGTGGATGAGTAACTGGCAATACGCAAACCAAGTACCCACTGAAGTATGGCGCAGTGCAATGACGATTCCCAGAGAATTAACCTTATTGCAAACAGCAAGTGGCGTGCGTTTAGCATCTCAGCCTATTAAAGAACTCGATAGTTTACTGAGTAATACACAACAAAAGGCAAGCCTAACTGGTGCAAATAGCTATCAGTTAGATGAGCTTTTTACTGTTGAACCTGGGCAATTTAAGGTGAGCTTTAGTTTATCAAACGCTGAGCAAGTTACTGATATCGTGCTTAGCTCTTATATGGGCGAATACACTAAGCTGCAGCTAAACCCAGCTCAAGGGCAACTTGTACTTGATCGCAGACAATCAGGTTTAAAAGACTTTGAAGATGGTTTTGCATCTTTACAAACAGCCCCATTACAAAAGGGCCTTGAGTATTACGATGTTGAGATATGGGTAGATAAAGCGTCGGTAGAAGTGTTTGTAAATAAAGGGGTTAGCTCTATGACCTCGATTGTTTTTCCAACCTCTCCTTACAATAAAATACAAGTAAGTGCTGAGCAGCCTTTGTCGCTTAGTGACGTTAAGTTAAATAATATAGCAATAGAAAAATAACTTCCAAAATGACTCTATATTATTATAGAGTCATTAATCTTTCTCCAAGGCTATGCGATATATGAGTAGCAACTATCGACTCTTAAGTGTCATTTTGTTTGTTTATTTTATGGCATGGTCTTTTTCTTTTTCATTATTTCCTATTTGGCTTAGTCAAGAAGTAGGCCTCAATAGTGCTAAAGTCGGGATTATCTTTAGTATTAATTCCATCATGGCTTTACTCGTGATGCCTTGCTACGGCATTTTGCAAGATAAACTCGGTTTACAAAAAACACTGCTTTACTTCATTGCATTTTTCATCATGTTGATTGGCCCGTTTGTTAGTTATGTATACGCGCCACTACTACAAACGCAGTTTTATCTGGCTGCTATTTTAGGCGGTGCCGTTTTTTCATGTGCATTTTTAGCTGGAGTAGGGACGCTTGAAAGTTATATTGATAAACAAAGTCGCTCGACGAACTTTGAATTTGGTAAAGCTCGAATGTGGGGGTCACTGGGTTGGGCCATGGCAAGCTACTTTGCCGGTTTATCGTTTAATTTATCCCCTAGTTTAAATTATTGGTTATCAAGCATTGCGGCGGTTTGCTTAATAGGTTTTTTAGCCTTTGTTAAGGTCGCACAAAATCAGAGTGAAATAGCGCCTTCTCGAACTTTTACTCCTGTAAAACAGCTTAAAGCCTTTTTTAAAATCGCAGGACTGTGGCGGTTAAGTGTGTTTGTGATCGGTGTTAGTTGTATTTATGCGGTATTTGATCAGCAATTTGCTATTTATTACACCTCTTTTTTTGACACCCCAGAGCAAGGTCGAGAAATTTTTGGCTATTTAACTTCAG
>NZ_JACJER010000236.1:0-2732 GCF_014164185.1 Shewanella sp. SG44-6
GTCGACTCTCACCTCAGACAACCCGCCACTGATATATTGCCAATATGTGGGTACCGTATCAGGGTAATATATAGTGACATTAACCAGCTTGTTAATGTGTTCACCCATGGCTGAGAGAGCAAACGCCATACCACCAGCTTTAGGCTTTAAAAGATGTTGAAAAGGTGATGCTTGTTTATCGTGTTTAGCTGCAGTAAAACGCGTACCTTCAACAAAGTTCATTATACTCACAGGCTTAGTTTTAAATTTTTCACATGCTTTACGTGTGATTTCAATGTCTTTCCCTTTCAATTTAGGGTTTTTGCGCAATTGTGATGTGCTATAACGGCGCATAAAAGGAAAGTCTAATGCCCACCAAGCCAAGCCTAGTACGGGCACAAAAATCAGTTCTTGTTTCAGGAAAAACTTTAAAAAGGGGATCTTGCGATTAAATACTCGTTGTAAAATGAGGATGTCGACCCAGGATTGATGGTTAGCAATAACCATATACCACTCTTGTTCCGAAAATGATTGATCACCTGTAACGCGAATACGCATCGGATGAAAAATAGCTTCGATGACGGTATTGACGCTAATCCAAGCAGTGGCGCAATTATCAAGAATATAGCTGCAGATTTTTTGGCAAATACCAATAGGGATCAATTTTACAAAACTAAATGCTAAGATCGGGATGGTCCAAAAAATGGTATTAATGACATAACATAAGAATGCGATTGAACCTTTGATTTTCGAAAGCAGCGACATTTGTATCTCCTATTAAACGGAGTGCTATGTTACTCGTAGTCGCTGTTTTGCTCAATCAATACGATAGGTTAAATTACGCTTATTGCTGATTCAATTTTGCCAGTAATCGGTCCATTGCCCTATAGCCAAGGGCTTGAGCAATATGACTGCGTTCGGTGGTTGGTGATTGCTGTAAGTCGGCAATGGTGCGAGATACCCGTTGAATACGATGAAAACTGCGAACCGACAACCCTAAACTCACCACACTTTGCTCCAAAAAAGCCAAATCTGCTTGAGTTATTCCGCCGTCTTGTTTGAGTTGTTTTGGGCTTAATTCACTATTTAATACCCCAGACCGGTTGAGTTGTCGATCGCGTGCTTGTCTAACCCGTTTAGCGATTTCAACGCTGGACTCACTGGGTTGATGTTGTTGGGTTAAGGTGCCAGCTGGCAGTTTGGGCACATCAACGGTTAAATCGAAACGATCTAAAAAAGGCCCTGATAGACGTGATAAGTAACGTTGAATTTGATCAGGGGTAGAACGAGTACGTTCCGTATCGCCACAGGGGCTGGGGTTCATTGCCGCGATGAGTTGAAATCGACTCAAAAAAGTCAGTTTAGCGGCTGCGCGTGATATCTCAACTTGACCAGTTTCTAGTGGCTCTCGCAGGCAATCTAATACTTTTCGAGGGAACTCAGCTATTTCGTCAAGAAATAATATACCACGGTGAGCCAACGATATTTCCCCAGGTTTTGGATGACTGCCACCACCAATAAGCGCAATCGATGATGACGTATGATGCGGCGAGCGAAAAGGGCGGTTAAGGAAACTTTGTGGTTTAATATGTAATCCGGCGACAGAGTGAATGGCTGCCACTTCAATGGCCTCATCGTAGGTGAGTTTGGGTAATAGTGGGATAATTCGATTAGCTAACATGCTTTTTCCTGTGCCAGGGGGGCCTATGAATAGCATGTTATGTCCCCCGGCAGCTGCGATTTCTAATCCTTGTTTGGCTTGATATTGACCAATGACATCGCTCATGCAAAGTGATGATTGCAGTTGCGGCTCTTCTTCAATCCACTCGGGGAGAGAATCGAGTAAAGGTAATTGTGCTTGGCCGTGTAGAAATGCCGCTAAGTTTTGTAAGTGTGCGACAAAATAACTGTGATGATAGCCAACGAGCTCTGCCTCATGGCGATTTTCGATAGGCATAAAGAAATGATGCTGATCGTTACGCGCGGCAATAATAGCAGGTAACAAGCCACTGCAAGGGCGAATTTGACCGGAAAGAGCCAGTTCACCGACAAATTCACATTGATGTAATGCTTTGGCTGGGACTTGATTTGATGCTGCGAGAATCCCAACGGCAATAGGCAAATCATAGCGACCGCCTTGCTTAGGTAAATCTGCTGGCGCTAGGTTGACAGTGATCCGTCGTTGCGGGAACTCAAATCCTGCATTAATTAACGCGCTTCTGACCCGCTCTTTAGCTTCTTTAACTGACGTTTCTGGCAATCCCACCAGATTAAATGCTGGTAAACCATTACTTAAATGGACTTCAACTGTGACTCTCGGCGCTTCTACACCGCAACTCGCTCGGGTAAATACACAGGCAATCGCCATTAACAATTCCTTTTGTTTGAATAATATACAAATCAACACGTGATTATAGTCTAGCAGCGATGTTTTTTTTTGCGTGATAAAGCCCAAATAACTCAGATATAATTATGCTGGCACGCTAGTTTAAATCACTGATGTTGAGTAGAATACCGCGGCTTTATAGTACGAGAGGCTTGTTAATCAATAGGTCTTTTGCTGTGAAACGCTATAATCATATTCCATCTGTCGTTATTTCTATTTGTATTGAATTATTAGCTTTATTGATTTTTATTTAAATCAATCGCTTTGATTTTACATTTACCCATTTTGTAACAATGATATGTCCATACATTCCTGATATTTTGGCTAGTATTCAGGTAAAGGTAAACTATGAGCCTCTCTGATAATT
>NZ_JACJER010000237.1:0-2667 GCF_014164185.1 Shewanella sp. SG44-6
CCTCTCAAGGTACTAACGTGTTATTGACTCTGATTTACATCTTTCATTTCTAGGAGATTTTATGAAGTTTAACTATGCCATATTAGGATTATTATTCGCTATCGGTGGCAGTACAGCAAACGCTGAAACCGTGCACCTTACCTCATTAGATTGGGCGCCGTATTCAGGAAAAACCTTAGAAAATCAAGGTGCCAGTGTGGTTGTTGCCCAAGCTGCATTTACAGCCATGGGCCATGAGCTTGTGGTCGATTTTTTTCCTTGGAGCCGTGCGGTGAAATTAGCCTCAGAGTCAGGCTCTCAATATGTGGGGTATTTTCCAGAATACCTATATGAATCAAGCGAATTTACTTTTTCTGCTCCCATGGGACAAGGTCCACTAGGTTTAGTTGAAAAGAAATCGTCACCGATCAGCTGGGCTAAGGTAAGCGATCTTTCCAAGTATAAACTGGGCGTAGTTCAAGATTACGTCAATACAGAAGAACTTGATGCACTTATCGCCAGTAAAGAGATCAAACCTCAAGTGGTCACATCAGATGAAATTAACGTACAAAAAGTCCTCGGTGGCCGCATCGATGCAGCTGTAATTGACGCTAACGTTCTCAATTACATGCTCACCCATAGCAGCAAACTCGCTAAGGATAAAGATCAGGTTCAGATGAACGCTAAGCTATTGATGAATAAAGACCTTTACATTGCATTTCGCAATGATGCTGAGGGTAAGAAATGGCAAGATATCTATGACCAAGGGTTAAGTAAAATTGATATTAATGCACTCATGACAGAGCATTTAAAGTAACAGTGAAGCAGTACTGCACATTAAGTGTCGATGTGATCCGACTTTATTCGGACGCTGTTATCGATACCTATAATTTTAAAGTATCGTAATAAACTAGATTACGATGCGTTATTGAACTCAAGTTAAAATGAGTAATTTTATGACGCTATTCAAATCAATTTCTTTTAAGTTAATCATGGCAGCCTTAGTCGCAGTCACCTTTTTAGTGGTGATCTTTGGGGTGTATGACTATTTTGCTCAAAGTGAAAAATTACGACACAAACAAGATGTGCAACTAGATTTAGTCGCCTCAAGATTACAGTTAAGCCTTCCTAGCGCAGTTTGGAATTACGACGAGTCTCAAATGACTCGGATACTTGATTCAGAACAGCAGTCCGATGATGTTGCTTTTTTAACTTATCATAACGATAAAGGTGATCAGATAGCCCAATCCAAGGGGGAAATGAGTGCTAATTTTAGAACCATAAAATTGCAATATGTGGAAGATGAGACCGCTACTGAGATAGGTTCAGTCAAGTTATACATCGACGATACCAGTATTAAAGACGAGCTCGCAGAACTCGCCTTTAAAATAATTTTAAAAGGCCTATTGCTGGATATTTTTCTCGTCACCGCACTGTCTATTCTTTTTAGTAAGTTGATCACTCGGCCACTCACCCATGTCGCTAATGCCTTAGAAGATATCGCCAGTGGCGAAGGCAATTTAACCCGCAGGCTCAATGTCAGTCGTGAAGATGAAATTGGCAAGGTATCCAGTTCATTTAATCTATTTGTAGATAAAATTCAAATACTCGTGCAGTCAATTCAAGTCTCGGTTGATGATGTATTTCGAGCCGCGAGAAATGTACACACAGGTGCAGAAAGCAGTCGTGGTCATGTACACGATCAGCAATTAGAAACAGATCAAGTCGCAGCAGCAATCACACAAATGTCGGCCTCAGCCAAAGAAATCGCTACCAGCGTGCAACTATCAGCCGACTCTGCACTTCAAGCCAACATGGATGCTAAACAAGTATCTGACATTATTAATCATTCTATCGACTCTATTAATGATTTATCTAACCAATTGACGGAAGCCGCCGCTGTGGTCAACTCGCTAGATAAGGACGTAACAGACATAGTATCTATCTTAGATGTTATCCGCAGTATTGCAGAACAAACAAACTTACTGGCATTAAACGCCGCGATTGAAGCCGCAAGAGCTGGGGAACAAGGCCGTGGCTTTGCGGTTGTGGCCGATGAAGTACGCGCCCTTGCTAGCCGTACCCAACAAAGTACAGCTGAAATTCAAACTGGTATCAACAAGCTGCAATCCGGTGCTAAGTCAGCCGTTAAAGTCATGCTTGATAGTCAGAGTAAAAGTGAGGCTTCAGTTGTTAATGCCCAAAGTTCGGGAACAGCCATTAATAGAATTTTAACCTCCACTGAACAAATTACCGATATGGCGACGCATATCGCAACAGCAGTAGAGCAACAAAGTACCGTGGCAGAAGACTTAACCCACAATATCAATCGTATTGTCTCCTCTGGTCAGGACAACCTTACGCTGCTCAGTGAAATGAATCAAAACTCTGAAGATTTAGAGTCGACATCACGGGACTTAAAACAACTCACTAACCAGTTCAAGGCATAATATTAAACCTTATCAATCAGCGATAATTATTGAGTCGATACTGAGTGATAATGATGGTGTAATTAAGAGCATTTGGTGTTGCCGTAGCCAACTCAATTGAGACATCAATTGAGTTGGCTACGTCATTTTTGCTTAATAAGCATTTGAGTTAACAAGAATTAACAACGATGTTTATCAAAAAATCAGCTGCGAATCTTAATATATTGTTGCTTCTACTTTATGGTTTCCCGTGAATTTT
>NZ_JACJER010000238.1:0-2543 GCF_014164185.1 Shewanella sp. SG44-6
GAACCCCTGTTACCGCCGTGAAAGGGCGGTGTCCTAGGCCTCTAGACGAATGGGACACAGTTGATACGTTATACTCTGTATCGAGTGAATACTCATTGGTGTCTGTAGGCTAAACACCAGTGCTAGTTACCTATAATGAAGCACAAAACCCTAAGGATTCGAACCCCTGTTACCGCCGACTCTTTATAAACCAAAGTGGGCGATGTCCTAAGCTCTATTTCTAGACGAATCGGACACAGTTGATACGTTATACTCTGTATCGAGTGAATACTCATTGGTGTCTGTAGGCTAAACATCAATGCTAATATCTATTTAAAGATAGTTAAGTAAGTGGTGGAGCTACACGGGATCGAACCGTGGACCTCTTCACTGCCAGCGAAGCGCTCTCCCAGCTGAGCTATAACCCCTCTTACTTAATGCTTTTGGATATGCTACTAGAAAAAACTAACATCATGTCTCAACTGCGAGGCGCATTCTATGCAGCATACCCAAAAGTGTCAACTCGTTTTTTAGGAATTTATTCTATCTGCTACAAATTCAATCGCTTTGGATATTCTTTGTGCAGATCTTTCTTTTCCGATTAAGAACAAGGTTAAATCTAACGCAGGAGACTGCCCTGCGCCTGTCACGGCAACACGTAAAGGCATACCCACTTTACCCATACCGACATCAAGTTCAGTTGCTGTCGCTTCAATAACGTGGTGAATATTCTCTACACTCCAATCATTTAGCTCAGATAATTTTTGATTAAACAATGTTAGAGGCTCTAGTGCAACGCCACGTAAATGCTTTTTAGCTTGGGCTTCATCAAAATCTGCAAAGTCTTCATAGAAGTATCGGCTTGAAGCGGCTAACTCTTTTAGCGTTTTCGCACGTTCAGATAGTGCCGTAACAATTTCAGTTAGCGCTGGGCCATTACTGGTATCAATTTTCTGATCATCCATATGCCACTGTAAATGCGATGCGACATAAACAGGATCGAGAGACTTGATATAATGTTGGTTTAGCCAAACGAGCTTATCAGTATTAAAAGCTGAAGCCGCTTTATTGATATCATCTAATTTAAACAGCGTTTTCAACTCGTCCATTGAAAATATTTCTTGATCACCATGAGACCAACCTAAGCGAACAAGGTAGTTTAATAGTGCTTCAGGTAAATACCCGTCATCACGGTACTGCATAACGCCCACAGCACCATGACGCTTAGATAGCTTGGCGCCATCGTCACCTAGAATCATCGACACATGAGCATATTCAGGAATAGGTGCGCCTAATGCTTTAAGGATGTTGATTTGGCGTGGAGTATTATTGATATGATCTTCACCGCGTACAACGCAGGTGATGCCCATATCCCAGTCATCGACTACAACACAGAAATTATAAGTAGGTACGCCATCGGTACGCTTAATAATTAAGTCATCAAGCATATCGTTAGAAATTTCGATACGGCCACGAACGTGATCATCAAATATCACACTGCCTTCGATAGGGTTTTTAAAGCGAACAACAAAGGGCTCATCAGTATCACGAGGTGCAAGGTTACGACAGCAACCGTCATATTTTTGTTGTAGACCTTGTGCAGCTTGCTCTTCACGCATGCTTTCAATACGTTCACGAGAACAATAACATTTATAGGCAGTGCCTTTATCAAGCATTTGCGCAATAATTTCATTGTAACGATCAAAACGCTTAGTCTGGTAGTAAGGGCCTTCATCCCAAGTCAAACCTAACCAGTTCATACCATCAAGGATAGCGTCACAGGCTTCTTGAGTTGAACGTTCAATATCAGTGTCTTCAATACGAAGTACAAATTCACCATTGTTAGCACGAGCGTGCAACCATGAATAAAGTGCTGTTCGAGCACCACCTACATGAAGAAAACCAGTTGGACTTGGAGCAAAACGCGTCTTGGTAGTCATAATCGGACACTAACCTATTTATAAACGTCTAAAGAAGACAAACAAAAAAATGTGACGCTATTCTAACAGTCAAACCCAGCAGTTGAAATGGCGGACATCTAAACCTAGGGTTGTTTTTGAATTTTCTTTATTATTGAGTACAATCCCTTGTTCAACAAAGCATCAAAGCGAACAATTTTAGCCCGACTGGCAATATTTTAAATAAAAAGCGTTGACAGGTTTTGCTTGCCCCCTATAATACGGCCCCACACAGCGAGGTCGATTAGCTCAGCTGGGAGAGCACCTCCCTTACAAGGAGGGGGTCACTGGTTCGAGCCCAGTATCGACCACCATATTTTTATTTATGGAACATTACTGTTAATTATATCCCAGGTCGCTTAGCTCAGCTGGGAGAGCACCTCCCTTACAAGGAGGGGGTCACTGGTTCGAGCCCAGTAGCGACCACCATATCATTTTCAGAAGTGTTTGTGTAGAGTCCCAGGTCGCTTAGCTCAGCTGGGCGAGCACCTGACTTACAAGGAGGGAGTCACTGGTTCGAGCCCAGTAGGGACTCCCATATCTTTTATCGAGTGATGGACTTAAAAGTAAAATATCCACGGTCGCTTAGTGCAGCTGGGAGAGCAA
>NZ_JACJER010000239.1:0-2395 GCF_014164185.1 Shewanella sp. SG44-6
TTGCTTATTGCAGCTATCTTATCTGCCATCATGAGTACTATCGATTCGCAGTTGTTAGTCTGCTCTAGCGTGATCACCGAGGATTTTTATCTTAAATGGTTGCGTCCACAAGCCAGCAGTAAAGAATTAATGTTAGTCGGTCGTATTGGCGTTATAGCTATCGCATTAGTGGCTGGAGTTGTTGCGCTTAATCCTGAAAGCAGTGTTTTAGGGCTAGTCAGTTATGCATGGGCCGGGTTTGGTGCTGCATTTGGTCCAGTAGTGCTGTTATCGCTGTTTTGGCAAGGCTATAGTCGCAACGGTGCAATTGCAACGATTTTAGTAGGTGCTATAACTGTTGTGGTTTGGAAACAAATGACTGGCGGTATTTTTGAGCTATATGAAATTGTCCCAGGGTTTATTTTCGCTATGTTAGTGGGTGTAATCGTCAGTAAAATATCACCACCAACTGATAAAACTATCGCTGATTTTAGTGCTTTTCGTGAGTCTTTGAAAACGCAATAATGGCATTAAAAGTTTTCTTGGTAACTCAGCTTCCTTAATAGAAGTTGAGTTACCTTCTTATCATACCTTGCCAACTCAACACGAATAAATAAGCTGTAAAAACAACCCCTACCATGACGGCTAATTGAGTATTTATGAGCAACTTAATACTATGAATTTAATCCAGCAGTTGCTTAACATCCACGATGAATAAAATTTAACTTAAGCTAACCAGGGTGTCGTTATCGCCGAAAATGGAGCTGTAATTCACATATACTGCCATGCTATCAAACACCTAATTCACGACTAAAAACTAGAATTAACTTAATATTAACAATAACTAACATCTGGTCGGAGTTGTTACATAGTTCACATTTACCTAAGATGCCCTAAATTTTGACCGTCAAATGTTTAAAGCGGATAAACTTTGAACAAAACGGTAATAATAAATGGACATAATAATGAATAAATTCCACAAGACTCTCATTGCTACCGCAGTAAGCTTAATCAGTTTACAAGCATCAGCCGCCGGTTTTCAGTTAAATAGTCAATCAGCTACCGGTATCGGTCGTGCAATGGCTGGGGATGCTGTTATTGCTGACAATGCCTCAGTTTTATCTCGTAACCCTGCCGCTATGGCTCTCTTTGATGAAACCGCATTATCTTTAGGTGTCGTTTATGCTGATATCGATGTGTCGGTATCGGATGCAAAAGGCAATTTTGGCGGTCAAGATGTCGCCTTTGGCAGTGAACACAGCGCTGCTGACGCAAAAGTTATTCCGAATTTCTATTATATCAACCCGATTAACGACAAAATGGCCTTCGGAGTTGCGGTATTCAGTAACTATGGCACCGGCACTGATTTAGGCAACTTAGCCAATAAAACACCGACTATAAGCGGCAATGCTGTGCCACTTCCAACTCCAGTTGATTTATTAGGTAACACAGAAGTCGTTACCGTTAACTTCAACACGAGCATGTCTTATCGCGTCAATGATGAGTTCAGTTTCGGCTTCGGTGTTGATGCCGTTTATGGTAGCGGAACCCTCACACGTAAGAGCGACAACCCACAGATCGGCAACTTAGTGGATGTTGATGCCGATGGTTGGGCTTTAGGTGGGATTGTTGGTGTGGTGTATGAAGTTAATCCAGATAATCGTTTTGGTTTAAGCTACCGCATTAGCCCAAAACTTACCGCCAAAGGCGATGTAAATTATCAGTACACTGAATACAATAAAATTGATATTCCTATCGCAGATATTGCTCAGTTTGCCGGTTTTCATCAGCTAACCGATAAATTCGCGCTACATTACACGGCTCAGTGGACCAATTGGAGCTCGTTTGACAAAATCGTCGTTAAAGATGGTGCCAATGGTGTTGACCAAGCCGACTTAAAAGAATACCACTGGAAGGATTCATGGTTTTTAAGCTTAGGGGCAACTTATAATCCCACTCGAGATCTCACTTTGCGCGCAGGTTTAGCATCGGATCAAGGTGTTGTGAATCAGCATTCATCATTATCAATTCCTGATTCTGATCGTACTTGGTATACCGCTGGCGTCAGTTACGACTTAAGCCAAAAATCGAGCGTTGATTTAGGCATCGCTTTTGTGCGCGGAGAAGATGTTACCGTATTAGAAGACAGTAAGCTTCTTGCTCAAATACCTGGTTATAGCAGTGAAATTTCAGCACAAACGCGATCAAATGCTGTTTATTATTCAGTACAATATAACTACAGCTTTTAGTTAGCACTTGTTAATCAGTGCTCTTTAACCATGAGTATTGACTAATGCCGATCGTTTAAGCGACTTGAACGATCTTTTCTAGGCTTCATAATCGGTCTTAGATTTATTTCTGAGGCCGATTTTTTTATGTCTGAATTTTCTCTAGAGTTACAAGCGACTGCTGAATT
>NZ_JACJER010000023.1:0-47540 GCF_014164185.1 Shewanella sp. SG44-6
AAATGATGTCTTTCATCATCAGAGAAATAGCAACCATAACTGATGCAACATACCCTAAGATTTCAATAATATTGATATTTTCCATAAGAACCTCTGTATCAGGCTCTCTGCCTTCCGTAAGCGTAACGAGGATTCCATGCCCCTAAAGCTAGCATTATTTTGTAAACTAACATTAATTAATCTACCAATATGCTAACAAACTGCTGAGTAAAAATGTAATTAAAAAACGTATTAGGATGACCTAAATCAACATATATCAACTAATACATTCAATTTGAAAGAAAATTACTTCCAAATCTGATCCCTGTTCTGTATTTAGGTCAATGGCATATTTAGGCATATGTAACACCATAAGTTGATTTATAACAATCCGGTGATTGATAAGGCTTTTATTTTCATAAAAAGCTCATATAATTCATTTAACTTTGCTTTACCCAGCATTTTACCTTTGCTGTCCAACAGGAGTTAAATATGGAATACAACACCTCAGAACTTTGCGACATGTATATAGATGTAGTCGATGTCGTTGAACCAATGTTCAGTAACTACGGTGGTTGCAGCTCCTTCGGTGGCTCAATCAGTACAATTAAGTGTTTTGAAGATAATGGTCTGATTGCAGAAGCCTTAGAAGAAGACGGTGAAGGTAAAGTATTACTTGTTGATGGCGGTGGCTCATTAAGACGCGCTCTGCTTGATGCCAGAATAGCTGAACTAGCTGTTGCCAATAACTGGGAAGGTATTCTCATTTACGGTTCAGTGCGCGATGTTGATGCTCTTGAAGAACTTGATATTGGTATTCAGGCACTTGCTTCAATTCCTGTGGGAGCTGAAAGTAACGGAGTAGGCGAAATCGAAATTCCAGTTAATTTTGGTGGCGTAACCTTCTTACCTGGTGACCATATCTATGCCGATAACACCGGTGTTATTTTATCGCCAGAACCATTAGATATTGATTAATGACGTCATAGCCGATTTCGCTTTGTAAAAAGCTGGCAAACGATTACTTTAAAAACCAGCTATGCTGGTTTTTTTATGGCTATACCTAAGCGACCTGAATATGCTTAGTTCAGCAAAAATAGCTTGGTTGTTAGACAAAGTAATCATTTTCATGGATTAGTTATTCTCCATCTAGAATGGTTAACGCAAGCTGTCGGCCAAAAACACTGGCCCTTTGGAGTCCATCATCGGCCCTGTTTCGTGGTCTAGAAATGCATGCAATGACAGCGTCATTAGATTGTATTTTTAACTAGAATTGAAACCGATGATGAGACTCTGAATCTTGTCTTTCAGGTAATTTGGAGAATCATCATGTTTAGTGCATTTACCCAACAGCACTGCGATAGCTTATTAACCTTGCGGCCTAATGAAACAAAACTCGGTCAGCAAGTTTATCTGGCATCGACACAATGGTCATTAGCACAAAATGCCCAGCAGGCTAAATCTGCTGGCGCACAGTTTGCCATTATCGCCATTGCAGAAGATGTTGGACCAAGGGCTAATTTAGGCCGGGGTGGAGCGGATGATGCCTTTATCGCCAGCATGCAGCAGTTGTTAAACTTACAGTCCAATCGCTTTCTTAATGGCAATGAATGTGCCATTTTGGGGCAAATTAGTCTTGACCATTCGCTACCCATAACAGCGAGTATTGAACAATTACGTGATGCAACTGCGCAATTAGATGACATCGTTATTACTGCGATAAGTGATGTAATGCAAGCCGGGCTAGAACCTATCGTCATTGGCGGCGGCCACAACAATGCCTATGGATTATTGATGGCGACTAAGGCTATTACAGGCTTACCCGTTGCAGCGGTTAACCTTGATCCTCACAGTGACTTTAGACCGCGTGAAGGCCGCCACAGTGGTAATGGGTTCAGTTACGCGGCAGCTAATGGCGCCCTCGACCATTATCATATCCTCGGATTGCACGAGCTAAAAAACAGCGAACAAACCCTAGAACAACTGAGTTTGTTTGGCGCTACATGGAACAGTGTTCAACAAATTTGGATCCGGCGTGAACTGTCACTTGAAACAGCATTAAAACAGATTGCTAAATCATTAAATCAAACTCAACTGCCAGTAGCATTAGAGCTTGATGTCGATGCGATTGCCAATATGCCTAGCAGCGCGGCTACCTTTGCCGGTATTCCACTCCTCGATGCCTGTCATTATGTGCACTATATCGCTAAGCATTGTTCATGTCGTTATGCTCATTTTGCCGAAGCCGCTCCAGCATGTCATCACGCAGGGATAGATGCGGGATATCGCGATGTAGGCCAAAGTCTAAGCGAGCTAATCTATGCATATATCCAGGGACGACTAACTTGTCTCAATTAGAATCTGTAGCAGCTATTCATTAAACACTAATTTTATGCTCTAATGCAGTGCAAATTTTTAGCCCTAATAGTGGATATTTATTGAGGCTAATTGGCGCGAAGATCATTGCTATGTTCAAGTTGATGTGGAATGTATATTAGGTGTAAAGCAAGACAACTAATTGATTGTTGTCACACTCTCACACCGCAACATTTCAGCAATCATTCGCAATGGCATACACTTGCTATTAATAATCGCACATTATAGGAATATACCGATGTCTGAAGGCGAACCAAAAAACACTCATTTTGGATATAAAACTGTCGAAGCCGATAAAAAAGCAGACTTAGTCGCTGATGTGTTTCATTCCGTCGCGGCAAAATACGACATTATGAATGACGTAATGTCTTTTGGTATTCATCGCTTTTGGAAGCGTCACACGATTGAAGTCGCTGCAGCTCGCCCAGGTATGAAAGTGCTGGATTTAGCCGGTGGAACAGGTGACTTAACCGCTAAGTTCTCTCATTTAGTTGGCGAACGTGGCCAAGTGGTACTTGCCGATATTAATGATTCTATGCTCAAAGTGGGTCGTACTAAATTACGCGACAAAGGTATAGTCAATAACGTCAGCTATGTACAAGCTAACGCTGAAGCACTGCCGTTTCCAGATAACCATTTTGATATCATTACTATTGCGTTTGGTTTACGTAATGTAACCGATAAAGATGCCGCGTTACGCTCGATGAAGCGTGTCTTAAAACCGGGTGGGAAACTTTTAGTATTAGAATTTTCTACCCCAAAACATGAGTTAATGCGCAAAGTGTACGACATGTACAGCTTTAAAGTATTGCCAAAAATGGGCGCGATAATCACCAAAGATGCTGACAGCTACGAATACCTAGCTGAATCTATTCGCATGCACCCAGACCAAGAAACCCTTAAGCAGATGATGATAGATGCTGGGTTTGAGCAAGTTGACTACACCAATATGACAGACGGCGTTGTCGCATTGCACAGAGGTTATAAGTTCTAATGATACCTAATCACTTTGCTTTGCTAACTTGTGCCGCGATAGAAACCGCTTTTAACCAACTGCCAGCACAAGCTAAAAGTGACTATGCGCGACAAAAATCATTGCACGGCAAAGTATTTTGTATCCAGTTAAGCCAGTTAAATTGGCCTATTTACTTAGTATTTGCTAAGCAAGTTCAAGTGCTTAGCCATTATGAAGGTGACGTTGCGGTAACTGTGCGCGCTGATATATCGACTTTATATCAGCTTACCGAAGGTGCGAACTTAACTGAGCTCATCAAACAAGATAAGCTCAGCTTGCAGGGTGATATTCAATTATTACAATCATTAAGCCACTATTTACAGCACATTCATGTTGATTTTTCCGAGCCATTATCACGCTATATCGGTGATGCTCCGACACATAAAATAGTCTCTGGCGCCAAACAATTTAGCCATGATATTAAGCAAGTCATCCATAAAACACGCTCGCACATCAGCCAGTTAACCACTGAAGAATATCGTCTGGCACCGCATAAAATTGAATGGCTACATTTTCGTGATAATCTGGATGAGCTCGTTAGCCAAACCGATAGTATTGAAGCCAAAATAGCCCAATTAAGAGAAAACATAACTCAATGACAACTGCAAGTATCAGGCGTGGTTACCATGTCATTAAAACCATTTTACATTTTGGCTTAGATGACCTAATTCCTCGACACAAAAAGCCCTGGTATTTCTCAATCCTGCGCAATAGTCTGTTTTGGATCCGTAATAAACACAAAGATAAATCACCTGCCGAACGCTTAAAACTGGCGATGCAAGATTTAGGGCCAGTGTACATCAAACTAGGGCAGATGCTGTCGACACGTCGAGATTTACTTGACGACGAATGGGCTTATCAATTGGCTATGCTGCAAGACAGAGTACCGCCGTTTGATTCCGCTTTAGCACGCCAAGCAATCGAAGCGGAACTGGGTGCACCCATCACGACCTACTTTGATGATTTTAACGATACCCCATTAGCATCAGCCTCAATTTCACAAGTGCATACCGCAACCTTAAAATCTAACGGTAAAGCTGTGGTGCTTAAAGTATTACGCCCAAATGTTGAGCAGCAAATTTTAGCTGATCTCCAGTTAATGACGCAAACAGCCAATATCCTGGAAGCTATATTAGGTGAAGGTAATCGTTTACGTCCTGCTGAAGTGATTGAAGATTATCAAACCACTATTTTGGGCGAGCTAAATCTTAAACTCGAAGCACTTAACGCCATCAGGCTGCGCAATAATTTTATTGATTCCAATTCGCTGTACGTGCCATTTGTATACGAAGAACATAGCTACCAACGATTAATGGTCATGGAACGTATTTACGGTATTCCAGTTTCTGATACCGAAGCGCTACGTGCACAAGGAACCAACTTTAAACTGCTTGCCGAACGCGGCGTAGAACTCTTTTTTACTCAAGTATTTCGCGATAATTTTTTCCATGCCGATATGCACCCGGGTAACATCTTTATTAGTCGTGAACATCCAGACGACCCATTCTATATAGGCCTAGACTGCGGCATTATGGGCACCTTAACCGAGGTGGATAAGCGCTATCTTGCAGAAAACTTTTTAGCCTTTTTTAATCGCGACTATCACCGGATTGCTCAGCTGTATATTGAGTCTGGCTGGGTGTCAGAACACACAGATATCATTGCTTTTGAACAAGCTGTAAAAGTAGTGTGCGAACCCATGTTTAACAAACCACTTGATGAAATTTCATTTGGCCATGTATTGCTGGAGCTGTTTAGAACAGCTCGCCACTTTGATATTGTGGTGCAACCACAGCTGGTATTATTGGAAAAAACCTTACTGTATATTGAAGGTTTAGGCCGCCAGTTATATCCACAATTAGATTTATGGCAAACGGCAAAACCCTTCCTAGAAAACTGGATGTCTGAGCAAGTCGGCCCTAAAGCCATGTTCAAAAAAGTCAAATCCAATGCACCGTTTTGGGCCGATAAACTCCCCGAATTTCCTGAACTGATTTATGATAACTTAAAATTAGGCCGTAAATTACTCGGCACCCAACAGCAGATGCTTGATAAGTACTTAAAATATCAGCAAAAATCTCACAAAAGTAATTATCTACTTATCACTTCTGCTGTATTATTGATCTGTGGCACAATTTTATTTACTCAGATAGCTACACTATGGCCAGCGTATACCTGTATTAGTGTTGGTATATTAATTTGGGCGGTAGGATGGCGATCTAGACCAAAGAATCGTAAATTTTAGCTAGCACTAATTTATGAGACGTTCATAATACTTAAAGAATTGGGTGGTATTGTGGATTTTGAAATAATTTTTTTACAAAAACCATTTTTTATTTAAAGAGGATAATCTTCATGGGCGGCATCAGTATTTGGCAGCTTCTAATCGTAGCGTTAATTGTCATTCTATTATTTGGAACTAAAAAATTACGTTCTTTGGGCGGTGATTTAGGCGGGGCAGTAAAAGGCTTTAAAAACGCCATGACACCAGAAGATGAAAGTAAATCATTAGAAGATAAAGACAAGACAGCAGCGACCTCGCAACAGGCTGACGAAAAGCAACCTGAATCTAAAGATAAACAGGCGTAATTTATTATGTTTGACGGTATCGGCTTTATGGAGCTGCTGCTGATCGGTATTTTGGGGCTAGTGGTTCTCGGCCCCGAAAGACTCCCGATTGCAGTGCGTTCAGTAACGGGTTGGATCCGCGCACTCAAGCGCATGGCTAACTCTGTCAAAGATGAACTTGAACAAGAGCTTAAAATTGATCAGTTGCATGCTGATTTAAAAAAAGCGGAAAGCAAAGGCTTATCTGGTTTATCGCCAGAGCTACAAGAATCAATTGATCAGTTAAAAAAAGCGGCTGCATCTGTGAATCGACCTTACAAAGTTGAAGACACATCACCTGTTACTCCAGCAAAACCAACTGAACCTTCGGCCCCTGTCGCAGAAGCTAAGTCATCAGAAGTGACTAGCGAAAGCAGCTCAACCCCTAAATAAAACGGATAATTCATGTCGCAACAGCAACCGCTTATTAGCCATTTGCTTGAATTACGTAATAAATTGCTTAAAGCCATTGGCAGCGTATTACTGGTATTTATTGCTATTGTGTATTGGGCCAACGATATTTATCACTACATCGCCCTACCATTAATGCGATCGCTGCCAGCAACAGGTAGCATGATTGCAACCGACGTGGCTGCACCCTTTTTTGCACCATTTAAACTAACATTGGTGTTAGCATTTTTCATTGCCATTCCCTATGTCCTTTATCAAGTATGGTCGTTTGTTGCCCCTGGGTTATACAAACATGAAAAGCGCTTAGTTGTGCCCTTATTAGCCAGCAGCACCTTGCTGTTTTACCTTGGAATAGCCTTTGCTTACTACATCGTTTTTCCGGTTGTTTTTGGCTTTTTTACAAGCGTAGTTCCTGAAGGCGTTCAAGTCGCTACTGATATCAGCAGTTATTTGAGTTTTATTTTAAAGCTGTTTTTTGCTTTTGGTTTAGCCTTTGAAATTCCAGTAGCAGTGGTTTTACTTTGTTGGGCGGGTGTCACTACACCTGACGAGTTACGTCAAAAACGTCCTTATATCGTTGTCGGCGCCTTTGTTATTGGTATGATACTGACACCACCAGATATTATCTCGCAGACTATGCTAGCAATCCCAATGCTGTTATTGTTTGAAGGTGGGCTAATCGCTGCACGTTTTTACAGTAAAAATGAAGATGATGAGCCAGAGAACGAACAAGCTGATAGTTAGGCAATAGCACAAGTCTCTAAGGCTCAGAAGCAAATAATAATAAGGAACAATCAATGCGTTTAAGTTTAATTGCTGCTGGGATCATATTGATGTCAGCTAATGCATATGCCAATACCAATCTTGGTCAGCAGCTGTCTATATGCGCCGCTAAAACCGACAAAACGGCGCGATTGACCTGTTATGACACATTAGCGGCGAATGCTAAACCCAGTGCCCATATTATGGCTACAGCAAGCCCTGTCAATTCTATAGCACCTGAAGTCGCGACAGTCCCAGCAGCTGCAGTATCTGTTGTTGCCAGCCCAAAAGCATTAAGCGTTGATGATTTTGGATTGCAAAAGAAAGTAATAGAAGATGAAGTCAGTAAGATTTACTCCGAGGTTGTTAGCGTTAAAAAAGATGCTTTAGGCGCATTTATAATCACATTGAACAATGGCCAAGTGTGGAAACAAAATAGCTCCAAGTATTATAAAATCAAAAAGGGTCAACACATATTCATTGAAACGGGTGCATTAAACTCGTTTTTATTAGGCAGTGATGATCGTAATGCGACGACTCGAGTTAAACGATTAAAGTAGCCTGATTACTTTGATTATGATGACATGACTCAATACATCGACATTGCTGTCAATCTGCTTAGCGAAAGGCTTAAGCACGATATTGACACTGTTATTAATGATGCGGCGAAACACCATGTTTCGCCGTTAATTGTTATTGGCAGCGATCTCGATGAAAGCACTGAAGCCATATCAACCTGCCAACAATATCCGCAACAACTCTACTGTACTACCGGTGTTCATCCCCATCATGCATCCTCTTGGGATCAACACAGCAAAACACGTTTAACACAACTTGCGCAGCAAGATACTGTGGTGGCGATTGGTGAGTGTGGCCTTGATTACAACCGTGACTTCTCTCCAAGAGCTGACCAAAGAAAAGCATTTTCCGCCCAATTAGAACTGGCTTGTGAACTCAATATGCCGGTTTTAATGCATTGCCGTGAAGCCCACAGCGACTTTATTGCCATAGTAAATGAATATCGAACTCAACTTCCAAATGCTTTACTTCACTGTTTTACGGGTAACAGAGATGAGTTGATTGAATGCCTAGACACAGATTTATATATTGGTATTACGGGATGGATTTGTGATGAACGCCGAGGCCAAGATTTAGCAAAACTAGTACCTTTGATCCCCAATAATCGCATAATGGCAGAAACAGATAGCCCCTATTTATTACCGCGCAGCATGCGACCTAAACCAAAATCGAGTAAGAACCTACCCCAATACTTACCTTATATTGTTGAGTATATGGCTAATTTACGTCAACAGTCGCCGATATTATTAGCGCAACTATGTTACCAAAACAGTTGTGATTTTTTCCAACTACCTATGGTTCTACACACGAGTAACGACGCATTATGAGCATAAGATATCGTTGTTTGACGCTGTACAATCAATATCATGTTAGGATTATTGTTGGACTTTTTTTACTGCTCATTAGCCAAAGTAGTTGGTCTAATACCCTTTACCCTACTCCGCTGCGGCTAACCGCTAATTCCATCACCAAAATTGAATTGCAAGACTGGGTATATGCCAATCAAAGTAACGACATTGAAACCCTAAGCCAATTATTACAACAGCCAGAAAATAGCTGGAAAAAGCTCAACACAGATCAACCCTATAAAATAGGCGTTAAAAACTATTGGGTGAGTTTTAGTATATTTACGCCCAATGATCATCTTGCACGCATTATTGCCTTAGACAATCCTTTGCTCGACAGCGTTAAAATATACCACCTGATTAATGGGGAACTGGTCAGCACTGAAGTCATGGGAGATACATTACCGTTTAAGCAACGGCCATTACAAAGTAATATTTTTTTATATCCCGTTAACTTTGAACCTGGTGATACCCATACTTTTTATCTCAAAATCGATAATAAAGGTACCATCAGCTTACCATTGATATTGTGGTCATCGAATGATCTTACCCAACTGACCGAAACCAAGAACTTGTTCAGTGGCATGCAAATAGGTGTACTACTTGCGATTTGCTTGTTCAGTTTATTCATTGCACTTGCTTCTGCATCTTTTAGTTACAGTTATTACAGCGGCTATGTATTAGGGCTCACGATACTCTCGGCGTCAATACACGGAGTATCATTTCGCTATTTGTGGCCTCAATGGCCCATTATGCAGCAGTATATTTTCATTATTGTTATCCCCTTAACCCTGGGATTTTCATTGATGTTTACTGAAAAAGTTTTACAACTTAAATATCATAATCTGAAAATGTTACGTATATGCCGCATCATGGCAGTACTGAGTTTTGGGTTAACGATTGTCATGCCATTTATTAATTACAGCTCTGCCCTGTATGTATTGGTATTTGTGGTATTAACAATCAGTACTATCTTGATGGCATTCTCATTGATCCAAGCCTTCGGCGGCCAACGGAATGCCCCTTTATACGCCATTGGCCGTATGGGATTTATGTTGGGTTGTATTGTTACAGGACTCATTTATCTTGGCCTGATCTCTACCAATATATCGCCGCAAATACCCATAATGCTAGGGCTGACCTTTGAAGTTATTACTATGGCTGCAGTGCTTGCGTTACGCTATAACGATGAACGAAAAGCCAAATTTGAGATCCAGCAACACACGTTAGAACAAGCCCAAAAATTGCGAGAAACCCGCGAAGAAGCACTTCGAAGTGAAGCAGAGAACAGTGAAAAATTGGAAAAAATGGTACAAGAGCGTACCCTTGAGTTAGAAATTACCTTGCGCGAACTAAGTGAGGTTAATCAAAAGCTCACTGAGCAAAATACTATCGATAGCCTGACAGGGGTAAAAAACCGCAGCGCTTTTGATCGCCGTCTCATTGCTGAAGGTCGTATTAGCCGTCGTCAGCAAACACCAATGTCTTTGCTAATGATTGATATCGATAAATTTAAAAATATTAATGACAAATATGGACACCTTGGTGGCGACCACACCATAAGGGCAATAGCCAACACACTGTCTGAATACGTAAAACGTCCAACGGATCTCGTATCACGTTTTGGTGGTGAAGAATTTGCTATTATTTTGCCTTGCACAGATATTGAAGGTGCTCTGCTCGTTGCAGAGCAAATTCGCCAAGCCGTTAGTGAACTCAACATAGTACACAATGAAGACATAATACCCGTTACTGTTAGCATTGGTATTAGCGAGACCATTATCGACAGTGATGAGCATCCAATGTTATTACTAGAACAAGCAGATAAAGCCCTGTATCAAGCTAAACGCAGTGGTCGAAACCAAGTCTGCTATTACCAGCGTGAAACAGACACGATCTAAACCAGGAGTCGAAATTGAATATTATTACCAGTGCTTTTCCACAGCGCAGAATGCGCCGCATGCGTAAACATGAATTTAGCCGTCGTTTAATGTCTGAGAATACTTTAACCGTTAACGATCTCATTTATCCAATGTTCGTGTTGGAAGGTTTTCAACGTTCAGAGAAAATTGCTTCAATGCCGGGTATCGAGCGTTTTTCAGTTGATCTATTATTAAAAGAGGCCGCTGAACTGGTTGAACTTGGTATTCCACTTATCGCGTTATTCCCGGTAACACCGGCAGATAAAAAGAGCTTACTTGCAGAAGAGTCTTATAATCCTGATGGTTTAGTACAACGTGCAGTACGTGAATTAAAGCAAGCATTCCCACAGCTTGGCATCATGACTGACGTCGCCTTAGATCCTTACACGACTCATGGGCAAGACGGTATCATTGATGATACGGGTTATATCCTCAATGACATCACTACAGACATTTTAGTCAAACAAGCGCTATCACATGCTGCTGCAGGTGCTGATATTGTCGCGCCATCAGACATGATGGACGGTCGTATTGGCGCAATTCGCCAAGCTCTAGAAGCTAATGGCTTTGTGAATACCCAAATTATGGCTTATTCCGCTAAATATTCATCCAGCTATTATGGACCATTTCGTGATGCTGTCGGATCGGCTAGCAACCTAAAAGGTGGCAATAAACACAGTTATCAAATGGATCCTGCCAATAGCGACGAAGCATTACATGAAGTGGCATTAGATATCCAAGAAGGTGCCGACATGGTAATGGTTAAGCCCGGTATGCCATATCTAGACATAGTACACCGCGTTAAAACAGAATTAGCGGTACCGACTTTTGCTTATCAAGTCAGCGGTGAATACGCCATGCACATGGCTGCTATCCAAAACGGTTGGCTTGCAGAAAAATCCATTGTAATGGAGTCGTTACTTTGCTTTAAACGCGCTGGTGCCGATGGTATTTTAACCTACTTTGCTAAACGCGCGGCCCAGTGGCTTAAAGAGCAAAACCAATAAAACTCGCTTATTGAGGTATTAAGCCAATCCATTCAGGGTTGGCTTTTTATTTTATACTCCAGACTCTGCACTAGCATTAACCCTATTGAGTAAGTGAATCCTCCTATTATCGTGATCAGCATTGCATCATAAGCTATCGCCTCTTAACAGACTTGATTAAGCATGCTTGAATACACTCAAGTACAGTATTTTCTTCTTAAGCGAGACATTATCATGCACAATAACGTTAGAACATTATTGGCCACAACCGCACTCTTTTTCAGTACCCAAATGTTGCCTATGGCCGCATCAGCAAATCCTGGATGCGCATTTGAAAAAGATCAACAAGGCTTTATTGCAACATGCAGCGAGGAGAAACAAGAAGTGATTTTAACTGGCATAATCCAACCACACACTCTAACAACTCAATTACCAGGCTATGCTGAAGGGTTCACTAATTATCAAGTTGATGCGCAAGCCATCGATGTACTCAAAGCCATTAAACAACCGATACAAATAGTGGTGATTATTGGCACTTGGTGTCCAGACTGCCATCGCGAAACACCGCACTTTATGCGAATTATTGAAGCGGCAGCCAATCCCAACATTGAGGTTGAATACATTGGTGTCGACCGAAACAAGCAGGATCCTGAAGGTTTAGCGGCAAAATACGCATTCAGCCGAATTCCAACGTTTATCGTTAAACAACAGGGCAATGAGCTAGGTCGTATCGTTGAACGCCCGCAAGCCACATTAGAAGCCGATTTAGTTGAGATTTTAAAGTAGTGATGTAAATGACTTATTTAACTCAAATATCGTCATCACTTAAATAATCAAAAAAGGTCGCCATGGGCGACCTATTTTTTTATTGCGCTTATGTCAGCCACTACATCGATGCTTTAGCGGCGATACGATCGGCTAACAGTTGTAATACACCTTCACGAAGTGCACCACCAGCAAGATGTAAACGACTAATAGAAAGACTTTCAAATAGCGCGATTAATATTGCCACTCCCGCCGCAAATGTAGGAGCTTGTTCGGCATTTAAGCCCTTAATGCCACTAAGCCTGGCATCTGCTTGCGATAATATTTCATCACGAAAAGCATACAAAATCTTAAGGGTAATCACTTCTGGGCGTTGTCTGTGCTGTAATACAGATACGACTGATTGCACAGCTCCAGAAGCGCCGACAACACTTTGCCAACCTAAGTCGAGCAACTGAGGCCGACATTCAGCCAAAATATGATTAACATAGTCTATTGCCTGTTCAACATCGATGATTTGTAGTGGTGTTTGACTAAAAAATCGTTGATTAAACAGCACACATCCCATTGGCAGGCTGGTTTTAAACAGCACGTTACTACCGTCACCAATAATAAACTCGGTACTGGCACCGCCAATATCTATCACTAACCGGCGCCCCTCACCTTTAGTGGTGGCCACCATGCCTTGATAAATGAGTTCAGCTTCACGTAGCCCTGAAATCACCTCAATGGGATGCTGTAAAATAGGCATCGCACGTTGATGAAATTCATCGGCATTACCAATAACACGCAATGTCGCGGTAGCAAATACGGCAACGTTAGCACTATTAATATGGTGTTGCTTTAACATCTGGGCAAACATGGCCAAGCATTCTAAACCACGCTGCATAACATGTTCAGACAACATGCCATCGTCACCTATACCTTCGGCAAGGCGAACTTTACGTTTATATTTAGCGATAACAATCGGTTTATTTCCCACCGAATTAGCCACCAACATATTAAAACTGTTAGAACCTAATGTTATCGCCGCATAGGGTTGAGATACTGTTAGCATTGACTATGGTCTACGGGTCCTATGACGTGGAGGACGCGAAGTATTGCCGCCACTACGATGCGCACCTTTACTCGCACCATCGCGTGAGCGAGATGGCGCAGGCTTGCGGTGAATACGAACCGGTGCAGGAATATCATCCAATAGTGCATCTCGATCGTAATTAGATACGGGAATTGAATGATTGATATAGGTTTCAATTTCGGGAAGATTTAATGCATATTCTTCACATGCAAAACTCACCGAAATGCCTTTTTGTCCTGCGCGGCCTGTACGGCCAATACGGTGCACATAATCTTCACAATCATCTGGTAAATCATAGTTATACACGTGTGACACATCAGAAATATGCAAGCCACGAGCGGCAACATCTGTTGCAACTAATAAATCTAAATCACCAGAGGTAAATTGCTCAAGAATACGAATACGCTTCTTTTGTGGAACATCACCAGTTAACAAACCCACTCGATGACCATCACCTTCTAAATAAGACCACAGTTTTTCACAGCTGTGTTTTGTGTTCGAAAACACAATCGCTTTATCTGGCCAATCTTCTTCGATTAAGCTCAGTAATAAACGCATCTTGTCTTCCATTGACGGATAGAAAATTTCCTCTTTGATATTTTTAGAGGTTTTTTCTAATGGTTCAATTTCAACTTTTTCAGGGTCGTTCATATGATCATAAGCTAGTTCCTGCACTTTCATTGAAAGCGTGGCAGAAAACAACATATTTAAGCGTGACTTAGCATCAGGCATTCTGCGGAATAAAAAGCGAATGTCTTTAATAAAACCAAGGTCAAACATACGGTCAGCTTCATCAAGCACTACTGCTTGAATGTGGCTTAAACTGATGACACCTTGACGAACATAATCAATAATACGCCCTGTGGTACCAATCAGAATATCAACGCCTTTGTCTAATACTGCACGTTGAGTTTCATAGCTTTCGCCACCGTAAACAATACCGACTTTGAGTCCGGTATGTGCCGCTAATAAATTAGCGTCTTTGGCTATTTGTATTGCTAACTCACGGGTTGGCGCCATTATAATAGCGCGAGGTTCTGTTACTTTGCGACCCTCTGGTGCAGCAACGGTTAATAAATGGTTAAACGTGGCCACTAAAAAGGCCATGGTTTTACCTGTACCGGTTTGGGCTTGTCCGGCAATGTCTTTTGCATTAAGTAATATTGGTAAAGATAACGCCTGAATGGGCGTGCAAAACTCAAAGCCGTTCTCGTTTAACGCCGCTAGTACTTCGGGCTTTAAAGGGAAGTCGGCGAATTTCTTGGTCGATAAATGTGTTTGGCTCATAGCACAAGCATACCTGTAGGGGTTGCAAAAAAAGATTCGATCGTTTGAAATAGCTACATTACTAAAACGGTCTCTTGAAAAGCTATTTAACTGACCCAATATACATGGTAAGCCATTAATAAACTAGCAATGGAACCAAATCTGGAGAACAACATGAGCGATAAAATTGTATACCTAAGCGATGACAGCTTTGAAAACGATGTAATAAAGTCTGAAACACCAGTATTAGTAGACTTCTGGGCTGAGTGGTGTGGTCCTTGTAAAATGATTGCTCCAATTCTCAACGACGTTGCTGAAGAATATGCAGGCAAACTGACCGTAGCAAAACTTAACGTTGACCAAAACAGCGTTTCACCAGCTAAATACGGCGTGCGTGGCATTCCAACATTGTTAATATTCAAAGCTGGCGAGTTGGTAGCAACCAAAGTGGGTGCATTATCAAAGACGCAACTAAAAGAATTCATTGACGCTAAAATCTAATCAGAAGTAGCTAAAAATGTTAAATGGCACAAGTTTTAAACAATTTGTGCCATTTTTAGTTTTTATTTAGTCTAAATTTCTGGACGGCCAACACATAAAGTGCTAATTTAATCATCAGATTTTTTCAATTAACCTCTTCTCGCTTATCAATCAAAAAATATCTTTTCAACCTTACTGATTGATTGCGGTAAGCTTCGTCGCGCAATACAAGACTCCCATACATGAATTTAACAGAATTAAAAGACACGCCAATTTCAGATCTAGTTTCGCTTGCTGAAAGTATGAATCTGGAAAACATGGCTCGTACCCGTAAACAAGATATCATCTTCTCTATTTTGAAAGCTCACGCTAAAAGCGGAGAAGACATTTTCGGTGGCGGTGTATTAGAAATCCTCCAAGATGGATTTGGATTTTTAAGAAGTTCAGATGGCTCATACCTTGCGGGTCCTGACGATATTTATGTTTCTCCAAGCCAGATCCGTCGCTTTAATATGCGAACCGGTGACAGCATTTTTGGTAAAATCAGACCGCCAAAAGAAGGCGAAAGATACTTCGCACTATTGAAAGTCAGTGAAGTTAACTTCGATAAACCAGAAAGCTCTCGTAATAAAATCCTATTTGAAAACTTAACCCCACTTCATGCTGAAGAACGTCTTCGTATGGAACGCGGTAATGGTTCTACTGAAGACATCACCTCGCGAATCCTTGATCTGTGTTCACCGATCGGTAAAGGTCAGCGTGGTTTGATTGTTGCGCCGCCTAAAGCGGGTAAAACATTATTACTTCAAAGCATTGCTCAAAGTATTACCTACAACAACCCAGATGTGGTGTTAATGGTATTACTGATTGACGAACGTCCTGAAGAAGTGACCGAAATGCAACGCATGGTTAAAGGTGAAGTGATTGCTTCTACCTTTGATGAACCAGCCAGCCGTCACGTTCAAGTAGCCGAAATGGTTATCGAGAAAGCAAAACGTCTTGTTGAGCATAAAAAAGACGTGGTGATTTTGTTAGACTCTATCACTCGTTTAGCTCGTGCATATAACACGGTTATCCCATCATCAGGTAAAGTGCTTACCGGTGGTGTCGATGCTAACGCACTGCATCGTCCAAAGCGTTTCTTTGGTGCAGCACGTAACATCGAACACGGTGGCAGCTTGACCATTATCGCTACCGCGCTTGTTGATACCGGCTCAAAAATGGATGAAGTGATTTACGAAGAGTTTAAAGGTACTGGTAACCAAGAGTTACACCTTTCTCGTAAAGCCGCTGAAAAACGCGTATTCCCAGCGATTGACTTCAACCGCTCTGGCACTCGTCGTGAAGAAAAACTAACGACACCGGAAGAACTTCAGAAGATGTGGATTTTACGTAAAATCTTACACCCAATGGATGAAGTTTCAGCAATGGAATTCTTAATCGATAAATTGGCGATGACCAAAACTAACGAAGAATTCTTCACTGCAATGAAGCGCGCTAAGTAATTTATTACCGACACGCACTATAATCGCAAAAATGCCGCTTATTTAGCGGCATTTTTTATGTCTCAATAACCTATGACTAAAGATCTTGATAAGACTCAGTCCTACTCTCCCGATCCGCAGCGATAAAAGTATTAGTCTCTAGGCTTTCGGGTTGCTATCGCCGGTTATCATTCTAGCGTTTATTAACGCTCTTCCCGCCTTAAACAGATGCCATTTTTCGACGTAAATAGGCAATTTGTTGCATATGCGGTAAATCTTTCGGGCAAGTATCTTGGCAACCTAATAATGTCATACAGCCAAAAACACCGTCTTGATTACCAATCACATGATAAAAATCATCTGCACTACGAGTATCACGACTGTCCAATTCAAAACGGGCAATTTTCATCATCCCCACAGCGCCAACAAAGGTTTCACGCATTTGTTTAGTGGCACAAGCTGAGACACACACACCACACTCTATACATCGCTCTAACTCATAAAGTTTGGTAGCTTCCTCTGGCGACATCGGTGTTTCAATTCGATGAATATCATTATCAGCTGTATTGGGATGCAACCACAGCGCTAAACGCTCAGATAATTGGCGCATAAATTTGCCCGTATTCACCGATAAATCGCCAATCAGCTCAAAGCCTGGTAATGGCATAAGCTTAATATGCCCATCAGGATAATTAGCGGTTAAGGTTCGACAAGCTAAAGTCGGTTTACCATTGATCACCATGGCACAACTGCCACAAATACCTGCACGGCAAACAAAGTCAAATTGCAGCGATGGGTCTTGAGTTTCACGTAATTGATTTAAGGCGATAAACACCGTCATTCCGGGTGTTTCAGTGAGGCTGTATCTGACCATTTTCGCTTTATCACCAGGCTCTTGTGGGTCATATCGAAAAATAGAGAAGGTTAACGTACGAGCTTGACTCATGTTACTTTACTCCCGTCGAAGCATTCGCTATGACATCAGTTAATCGCTGATTTTCAGGTTGATATTCTTCGGGTAACTCAAAAGGCATTAATGCCGCTTGCTTGACATGCCTATCGGTGTTTTCATCTAGACCAGCCAAAATAGCTTCAACCTGTTGCTGACGTTTTTGCGTATCAGGATGAGCAATAACATTATCAACACCATAACCGCGATACCCGGGCGGTAACTCCATTTGCATGACATCAATCGCTTCATAGTGTAGTTGTGGCCGAAAACTATCGGTATCTGGCCAACTGGTTAATGTCCGGTTTAACCAGTCTTTATCGTTACGTTGTGGAAAGTCTTCACGAGAATGGGCGCCACGACTTTCTGTGCGAGCATGGGCTCCACATGCAACGGTAAGCGCCACTTTCAGCATCCGTTTAATCCTTAACGCCTCAACTAATTCTGGGTTGGCATGACGTTTTTTGCACTTTAAGCCCAAATTTTTCGAACGTTTAAGTAGTTCAGACAATTGATTAACAGCCAGCTCAAGATCCGGCCCATTTCGAAAAATACCCACATAATCCATCATAATTTTTTGCATCACAGCTTTAAGCTTAAAGGGGTCTTCAGTACCTTCGCCGTCAATTAACTGATCTATTTCAGTTTGTAACTGCTGCGCAAACTGCGCAATTAATTCAGTATCAATCACCAAACTGTTTTGCTCGCCAAAATCAGCGACATATTTACCAATAATCATCCCGCCAACCACAGTTTCAGCCAAAGAATTACCGCCGAGCCGATTAAAGCCATGCATGTCCCAGCAAGCGGCTTCTCCAACACTAAACAATCCTGATAATTGCGGGCTTTCTCCATTCGCCTTAGTCCGAATGCCCCCCATAGAATAATGCTGAGTCGGCCTAACCGGGATCCACTCTTTTACCGGATCGATGCCCAGAAAGTTCTCACAAATTTCTTTCACTTCACGCAGATTCGTCTCGATGTGCTTTTGACCTAATAAGGTTATATCTAGCCATAAATGCGGCCCATAAGGACTATTGACCCCCTTACCTTTGCGGATATGCTCGGTCATTCTGCGAGAGACCACATCGCGAGAAGCTAGCTCTTTTTTATCGGGCTCATAATCAGGCATAAAGCGGTAACCGTCTTTATCGCGCAGTACACCACCGTCTCCTCGACAGCCTTCAGTGGTTAAAATCCCCACCGGTACGATAGCCGTAGGATGAAACTGTACCGCTTCCATATTGCCCAGCGTCGCGACGCCAGTCTCTAACGCCAACGCTTGGCCGATACCTTCACAAATCATGGCATTGGTCGACACAGCATAAATCCGTCCGTAACCACCAGTGGCAATGGTGGTCGATTTAGCGATATAAGCACGCAGTTCACCGCTAATTAAGCAGCGAGCAATCACCCCATGACAGCGCTTGCCGTCGTGGATAAGGGTTAATGCTTCCATGCGCTCGTGCACAGGAATACCTAACGAAATAGCCTTATTATCGACAGCGTACAACAAAGAATGACCGGTACCATCTGCGGTATAACAAGTGCGCCATTTTTGGGTGCCTCCAAAGTCACGCGCGTTAATTAATCCGTGAGCAGCCTCAGCCTCAGTAATAGTGACCTTTTTTGCGTTAACAATTACTTGTCTGTCGCCTTTAGTCACTCGAGTCCAGGGGACGCCCCACTGAGCCAACTCTCTTACCGCTTTAGGCGCGCAATGAGCAAACATTCGTGCCACGTTTTGATCGCAGCCCCAGTCAGAACCTTTTACCGTATCTTGAAAATGTATATCTTCATCGTCACCAACACCTTTAATGGTATTGGCTAAACTGGCTTGCATTCCACCTTGGGCAGCGACAGAGTGAGAACGTTTTGCAGGAATAAGCGATAAAACTAAGGTATCAAGTCCGCGCTCTTTTGATGCTATCGCGACTCTTAATCCTGCCAGCCCTGCGCCAACCACTAAGGTGTCGGTATAGATAATTTTCATGCGAATTCCTTATAAGGTCGACATATATGGCACTACGGGTAACGCTAACGAGTGGCCAATCAAAATATAAGTCAGCAAACTCGCCACTCCTAACACCATTAAATACGCTAACAACACCTTAGCAAATTTGAGCATGGCAAAACGTTGCTCAACCAAGCCCCATTTCACCACCACGCGATATAAACCAAATACGCCATGCACTGCAACGACCGGTAACAGCAGGATATATAACGCCCAAGCATTGAAGTGATACACCCGCTCAGCCGAAAGATGTGGGCCTATTTCAGGATGGGTTATCATGGTGAATAAATGCGTTGGTACGAGGAAGAACAATAAAAAACCCGTGATCATTTGCCAAAACCAAATTTTGGTATCTTCATGGGGTAAAAAACGCATTTGATTTCGTAAGGCGCGCCATTGGCCTAATTGCGTCGGAAAACGACGTAAGGCAAATACCGCATGGATCAGCACAACCAATAACATAAAGCAGGAAAAAATTTGGGTCACCAAAGGGTAGCCATGGCCAGTTTCACTAAATACTCCGCCCTCAAGAAACTGTGCCACTTGGTAGAAAGCTTCTTTGCCAAACAAGATACTCGACTCAAAATGCAAATGCAGCACCAGAAAGAGCCCCAGCAACACTCCAGATAGACTTTGTAGTTTATCCGCACGAGCAGCCCAAAGAGGGTGAGTAAAACCTTTATCGGTATTTACCGCACGTTCGGCTTTCCCTTGCAAAAAATTCGCAGCCATAAAGCATCATATCCTGTCAGGCACAATAACAAGTATTGACCATAGCAAGAGTTTTTCAATAGCGGCAATGAACAATCATCAAACCGTGATAATGTTCACCTACTAATCAGCGGGAGTTAGAAGCCGGTCACACAAACTAGAAAGTAAAATCTAAACAATACTGATAGTTAACTAAATATCGGCACGAGTGTTCGGTAGTTCAAACCTATCGAACGCTTTACCTAAAAAAGTAGCATTACGGTAATATTTGCTGGCAATGTTGGCGTAACTTATCGCGTAATAGCAACATGACCGGAGTGACATGCTCGCGACCAGGACAGATCAAGTTTAGCGCAACTGACTCACCAATATATTCGGTAAGTATCGGTACTAACTTGCCGGTTTTCAAATCATCAGCAACATCAAGAGCCACTTTAAATACAATTCCTTGGCCCGCAACAGCCCAGCGCCGGGTAATTTCTGCATCGTTACTGCTACGATTGCCACTAACACGAACTTTATATTGTTGCTGATCTCGATTAAACGACCATAAATCATGATCACGTTGGTCTAATTTAAAAATTAAACAGTTATGTTGACTTAACTGTGCCAAGGTTTCTGGCATGCCATGTTGCGCAATATAACCAGGCGAAGCACATAAAATACGTCGAGTATTACAAATCGTAAATGCCACTTGGTTAGAATCAGGCGGCTGACCATAACGCAAAGCAACATCAATTTTATCATGTAAGAAATGACTCAAATTGTCGCCAATATCTAACTTAATCGACAAATTAGGATAATCATTTAAAAAGCCATCTAACCATGGCAATAACACATTACGGCCAAAATCCGATGATACAGAAACGGTTAACTCGCCCGAAATAGTCCCTTTTTCACTCGCCAATGCTTGCTCACCTAACAGCAAGCTAGCTAATGCTTCACGACAATGAATAAGGTAACGCTCACCCTGCGCAGTTAACCGTAAGCTTCTAGTTGTACGAATAAACAGCACTGCATCTAATTGTTTCTCCAAGCGCTTTAATCCGGCACTCGCGGCGGCAGCTGAAATATCTAACTCAACTGCAGCGCCTGCAATGCAGCCACAATCAGCCACCCTAACAAACAAGCTTAAATCGTTAATTAACATCTGTCATCCCAGCGTAAATACTCAGTTATTTTGCTTGTGTCAGCCTCATCTTTACCAAAAATAATTTGGTAAAGATACAAATATTACCCTGTTAATTTTAACAATAAATTAGGCCATAATAACCAAAACCTAGCATTCGGCACGTACAAACTTAGCATCACTGACACTCTTCACTACTCCAAGGAGTCACCATGAAAGCGATTGGATACTATCAAGCAGGCAATATTGATGCGATAAATGCACTTCAAGACATCGAAATTGCAACGCCAGTGGCCACTGGGCATGATTTATTAATTGCGGTACAAGCCATAGCCGTTAACCCTGTAGATGCAAAAGTTCGTCAAGCAAGACAGCCTGCAGAAGGCCAGCCTAACATCATTGGTTATGATGCAGTGGGTACCGTCAAAGCCATTGGTGATCAGGTCAGTTTATTCAAAGTTGGCGATAAAGTATGGTATGCAGGTGACATTACTCGCCAAGGAAGCAACGCCGAATATCAGTTGGTTGACGAACGGATAGTGGGTCATAAACCGCAATCATTAACAGATGCACAAGCGGCAGCATTACCGTTAACCATCATTACCGCATGGGAAATTTTATTTGATCGCTTGGGCTTACCTAAAGATGGCAGCGCAACAGATGCGCGGATTATGATTATAGGTGCAGCCGGTGGTGTCGGGTCTATTTTAGTGCAATTGGCAGCTAAACTTACTGGCGCTAAAGTGATTGCTACAGCCTCTCGTCAGCAAAGCCGCGATTGGGTTCTGAGCTTAGGAGCCGATGTTGTGATCGACCACAGTAAACCCTTATCAACTGAGTTAAATAATGCCGGTTTTGATAACGTGACCCATGTTATCAGTTTAAATCACACCGACAGTCACTTTGACGAAATCGTCGCATCGCTTCAGCCACAGGGCAAAATAGCCTTAATTGACGATCCACTACAACCAATCGACATTATGAAGCTAAAACTAAAAAGCATTTCACTGCACTGGGAATTAATGTTTACCCGTAGCATGTTCGCTACCGACGATATGATTGCCCAACACCAGTTACTCAATGAAGTGAGCCAACTCATTGATGCCGGCACGATAAAAAGCACTCTGGGTGAACATTATGGTCACATCAATGCCGCTAACTTGACCCGTGCCCACCAGCAAATAGAAACTAACACGAGTGTCGGGAAAATAGTCCTGGAAGGATTTGTAGCTTAACGCGCTGCATGTTTTGCATCCAGCGCGTTTTTTAATCTAAACACGGCCGTGAAGGATCCCTCTTCACCGAGCTAATAACCAATAAACTCTCACCTAAACGAGCATCTTAAAATAACTTGGGTATAATAAGCGCCAATTTGATACTACTTTTACCACAGTTAGGAAAACCCCATGGCTTGGATCCAATTACGTATTCACACTCATCGCGATAATGCCGACATGCTTGGCGACTTATTAATGGATCAAGGCTCGCTTTCCATCACTTACGAAGATGGCCAAGATGAACCTATTTTTGAACCCAAGCTTGGTGAAACACCGCTGTGGCAAGACACTGTTATGATTGCATTATTTGATGCAGGCACAGACTTAGCGCCAACCATCGAGTTTTTAGAATCTATGCCATTTTTGGGTAAAGGTTTTACTCATAAAATTGAACAAGTCGAAGACAAAGACTGGATCCGCGAGTGGATGGACAGCTTTCACCCAATCCAATTTGGTCAACGCTTATGGATATGCCCAAGCTGGCGTGAAATTCCTGACCCGACCGCGGTTAACGTTATTCTCGATCCTGGTTTAGCCTTTGGTACTGGCACCCACCCTACTACGGCCTTGTGTTTAGAATGGTTAGACAGCCTAGATTTATCAAACCAAGAAGTTATCGACTTTGGTTGTGGTTCAGGCATTTTGGCCATTGCAGCAATTAAACTCGGAGCTAAGAAAGTCACGGGTGTTGATATTGACTATCAAGCTATTGACGCCTCAAAAGCCAATGCAGAACGGAACGATGTCGTCGATCAACTGGCGTTATACTTACCAGAAGATCAACCTGCCAACTTACAAGCAGACGTATTAGTCGCCAATATTCTTGCTGGCCCGTTAAAAGAACTCGCGCCATTGATAGCAGAAAAAGTACGTGTGGGCGGTAAACTGGCACTATCGGGTTTATTACAAGAACAAGCACAAGAAGTATCCGACTTTTACAGCCAATGGTTCGTCATGGATCCGGTTAGCAACAAAGAAGACTGGAGCCGCTTAACAGGGGTGCGTAAGTAGTCCACTCGCAAGCCTAAAATGCACTCAATTACGGGCTAAATTTTGAGCTAATTGAGTGCATCCATCCTAGTTTACAGGTTATTAACATTGTTTATTGACACTTGTATACAGGAAAAAGTCTCTCTGCAACTCGCACCAGTGCTCAAAAATAACCGAAATTTGCCATTTATTAGTCAAAGATGTGACGGCTAATAAAAGTCAAGCAAAAAAGTTGCATTTAGGTCATTTATTGACCTTTTCACAAGCGTAAAAAAGGGCTACTATAGCGCCCCTTTGGAGAGCAAGGTGAAGTTCGCAATGCAAATTGGCCCGTATCAACTGTCAAATCAGCTGATTGTGGCACCAATGGCAGGTGTCACCGATCAGGCCTTCCGAAATCTCTGCTTACGCTATGGCGCAGCTTTAGCCGTATCAGAAATGCTTTCATCTAATCCTGAGGTTTGGGATAGCGATAAAAGCCGCCAGCGCATGATGCATTCTGGTGAAGAAGGTATACGCTCCGTACAAATAGCAGGTGCAGACCCTGATTTAATGGCTAACGCTGCCAAGTTCAACGTTGAACAAGGTGCGCATATCATTGATATCAATATGGGTTGTCCAGCAAAGAAAGTGAATAAAAAGTTTGCGGGCTCAGCGCTAATGCAAAGCCCAAGCTTAGTAAAAGAGATTTTACAAGCCGTGGTTGCTGCAGTAGATGTGCCAGTAACGTTAAAGATCCGCACAGGTTGGGAGCCTGAACATCGTAATGGTGTTGAAATAGCCCAAATTGCTGAAGATTGTGGCATTGTCTCGCTCGCCGTTCACGGCCGAACCAGACAATGCATGTACAAAGGCTTTGCTGAGTACGACACCATTAAAGCAATTAAGCAGACTGTCTCAATTCCTGTTGTCGCCAACGGGGACATCGACACACCAGAGAAGGCCAAGTTTGTGCTTGACTACACTGGCGTTGACGCCCTGATGATTGGAAGAGGTGCACAAGGAAGGCCATGGATTTTTAAAGAAATCCTATATTACTTGGAAACAGGTAAAAAGTTAGCGCCAATTAAGGCAGAAGAGCAACGCACTGTGATGCTTGAACACCTTAATAAACTTTATGACTTATATGGCGAATACAAAGGTGTCCGATTTGCTAGAAAGCATGTCGGGTGGTACCTAAACCATGAGGAACAGCGCCAATTTCGTGCTGACTTCAATCGGCTTGAAACCGCTGCCCAGCAACATTCCCTCGTAGAATGTTATTTTGATGAATTAGTTTAGAATTTAATAAAGAGCAGAATAGAATGTTTGATCAGACAACTAACACAGAAGTTCACCAGCTTACCGTAGGCAAAATCGAAACAGCAAACGGCACTATCAAGCCGCAGTTATTACGTGACGCAGTAAAACGTGCCGTGACTAACTTCTTCTCTCAGTTAGACGGTCAGGAAGCTTCTGAAGTATATGAAATGGTATTGTGCGAAGTTGAAGCACCTTTACTAGACATCATCATGCAACACACTCGTGGCAACCAAACGCGCGCTGCTAATATGTTAGGTATCAACCGTGGTACTTTACGTAAGAAATTAAAGAAATACGGCATGAACTAAGACCTAGCGTCTAAGTGATTGTAATGAAACGGGCTTATCAGTAATGATAAGCCCGTTTTGCTTATATGTACCTTCATATGTACCCTGAGTAAATTCCTTACAAAGTAACGTAAATAAAAACTCATACTCCTGATCCACCCAAAATCAAAAACTCGCAACATCCTCAATAGCCTAATGAGTTCTCAATCATGATGAATGCATCGCTGATCTCAACCTTGATGAATTTCTTAATGAATTTGGACTAAGGCTAACGCTCTTTAATAGCCCAACCTTTTCAAATAAAATAAAACTCGCAGATGATAAAAAGTGGCAACAGTTGCTAGATGGTAACCCTAACACTTAATGTTTAACGCTTAAGTATTTTTCTTATTTTTTGACACCTTGATTTCAAACCAAAAAATACCCCATTAATTACAAAGCCTTAACTAAAAACAAACAGAATCATTTGATTTTAATCATTGTCAAAAAAACATCACATATAAAAATATTTATCTTAATCGGATTATTTCATTGCATTTTTATAAAAGTTAAGACTATGCTAATAAAACAAATGACAACGCTGTCACTTGTTTGAGAAAGGCAAACCAATTGAAAGATTGGGACGCAAAGCCTCCGGTCTAAGGGGAATTTAGTACCTATGATAGCGGGGACACCACAGGGATCCTTCTTCATGCATTTTTGACGCATGAGTTTTAGAAAGAACAGCTGTCCTGTTCGCGTTTTTTGCCTTATTGGTTTAAATAATTCAATAGGGAAGTCTCATGTTTAATACACGTATTTCAACATTAGCGTTGATTATTTCATCTTCGTTATCTGCACATGTTATCGCTGCCACTCCGGGTAAACCCACTATTGGTTGGGGTGAAACAAAATTTGCCATCATCGAGGTTGATCAAGCCGCAACAGCCTACAACCAATTAGTGAAAGTCAAAGATGCAGCGGATGTATCAGTTAACTGGAATCTTTGGAGTGGTGATGTTGGCACTGTGGCGAAAGTACTGCTTGATGGTAATGCGGTATGGGAAGGCCCTTCGAGTGCATCTGGTTCTGCAAGTTTCAAGGTACAGCAAGGTGGCCGCTATCAAATGCAAGTTCAGCTGTGTAACAGCGATGGTTGTACGGCGAGCGATGCCAAAGAAATCCTCGTGGCCGATACCGATGGCAGCCATTTAGCCCCGCTCAATGCTCCGCTAAAAGAAAACAACCGTCCATATACAAACAAGTCAGGCAAAGTGGTCGGCAGTTACTTTGTTGAATGGGGGGTATACGGCCGCAAATTTGCTGTCGATAAGATCCCTGCACAAAACTTAACTCATATTTTATATGGTTTTACCCCAATATGCGGCGGGGATGGTATCAACGATAGCTTGAAAGAAATCGACGGCAGTTTCCAAGCGCTGCAACGTGCCTGTAGTGGCCGTGCTGACTTTAAAGTCGCTATCCACGATCCTTGGGCGGCGGTCCAAATGCCTCAGGCTGGTGTGAGTGATTTTTCTGATCCTTATAAAGGTAATTTCGGCCAATTGATGGCACTTAAGCAAGCTTATCCTGATTTGAAAATTTTGCCTTCTGTTGGTGGCTGGACATTATCCGATCCATTCTATTTTCTAGGAGATAAAACCAAGCGTGATGTTTTTGTGGCATCAGTTAAAGAATTCTTACAAACGTGGAAATTTTTCGATGGTGTAGACATTGATTGGGAGTTCCCCGGGGGGAGCGGTGCAAACCCAAGTTTAGGCAATGCTAATGATGGCGAAACCTATGTCATTTTGATGCGGGAACTGCGAGCCATGTTAGATGAGTTAAGTGCTGAAACGGGACGAAGTTATGAACTGACCTCAGCCATTAGCGCTGGTGACGATAAAATTGCCAAAGTTGATTATCAAGCTGCCCAGCAATACATGGATTACATCTTTTTAATGAGCTACGACTTCAACGGCGGCTGGACCAATACCGAACTTGGCCATCAAACCAATTTGTATGAAGCCAGTTGGGATCCTGATACCCGCTACACCACAGACAAAGGGGTGAAAAACCTTTTAGCGCAAGGTGTTACGCCTGGTAAAATTGTGGTCGGTGCGGCTATGTATGGCCGTGGTTGGACTGGCGTTAATGGCTACACTGGCAATAATCCATTCACGGGTACGGCCACCGGTAAAGTAAAAGGCACATGGGAAGATGGCGTGGTGGATTATCGCCAGATCGTGAATGAGTACATGGGGAGCGGTTGGACTTATAACTACGATGAAACCGCCGAAGCACCGTCAGTGTTTAACCCAACGACAGGCGATTTGATTACCTTTGACGATCCTCGTTCGGTAAAAGCCAAAGGCCAATATGTGTTATCAAATCAACTTGGAGGACTATTCGCCTGGGAAATTGATGCTGATAATGGCGATATTCTTAATGCGATGCACGAAGGTCTTGGCCACGGTGAAGGCACTACGCCACCGGTGAATAAAGCCCCTATTGCCAATGCTGGAGCAGACATATCAGTAACTGGCCCTGCCGATGTAACTCTCAATGGCAATGGTTCACGTGATCCTGAAAATGGCGCCCTAACGTATCTTTGGACACAAGTATCCGGCCCAACGATAACTCTCGCTAACGCGGATATGGCCAATGTCATTATCCCATTAGAAGCCACTCTGACCGATGTCGTCTATGGTTTTAGCCTTCATGTAACGGATCCTCAAGGTGCATCGGCAACAGATTCAGTCCTTTTAACGAATAAGGCAGATGCGCCTAACCAAGCCCCAGTCGTGAGTGTGGCTGCGACAGCCATTGTCGAAGCCGGTAAGTCTGTCAGTATTGTAGCCAATGCCTCTGATGCCGATGGTGATGCACTCACTTACAACTGGACAGTGCCAGCAGATGTTTCTGCAACAGGACAAAATAGTGCCACGCTAGTCGTCACCGGTGCCAATGTCACAGAGTCGACTAGCTACTTATTAAGCGTGTTAGTTTCTGATGGTGCTTTAGATGCCAATGGCTCAACCACATTGACAGTCACACCTAAGGTAATCGGTGGGGGCTGTGATGCAACCGACCCTAATGCGGATCAATATCCTACTTGGCAAGCCAACGTGGTTTACAACACGGGTGATACCGTTAGCTACAGTAGTTTAGTTTGGAAAGCTAAGTACTGGACTCAAGGCAATAAGCCTTCCCGCACTGCGGATCAATGGCAGCTAATAAGTGAAGTTGAGTTAGGTTGGGATGCTACCATTGCCTATAGCGGTGGCGCTACGACCAGTTATAACGGCCGTCAATGGCAAGCCAGTTATTGGACCAAAGGTGATATTCCTGGTATGGCTGCTGTTTGGGTAGATATTGGTATAGCTAGCTGCCCATAAAAAGCTTACTTATTAACTACATGTAATCGAAATAAAGCTCTGCATTTTTGCAGAGCTTTTACAGTTTACGGCAGAAGTTCGTGCTGATAAATTTGAACACAAACTCGCTATTTCGCTTGCCTCTATGATGTGGCCTACTCCACATATTCCAGCATTTTCCTGGAGATTCGGACACCTAATCCTTTAGCATCAGAAAGTTCTATTGGTTTATAACGCCCGTAACGTTTTTTCGTAAAGCATAAATGTCTCAATGAATTCAACATGAACTAATAGCTCGTTCATAATTAATTGTAATGAAAAGGGCTTATCAGTAATGACAAGCCCTTTTTTGTTTTATTAATTTCATTCATAGTCAGTCACAAGATGATTACTGACTAACAAGCTAGACAGCTACACTAGATATGGTCGATATAATTATGACCAAACTATCCTCGATTATATTAAGTGAAAACATGTTTATAAAACCTTAATTTATCGACATGTAATGCGGCATTGATTCATTTATGTCGATGGCATCGACATCTTTAACCTTCATTTAAGACCATGCCCATATGTATATAAAGCGGCTAAATCTATACAGGTGCAGTGAAATAGGTATAAAAAATCCAATGTGATATACCTTTGCCGCAATGAAGACTTAACGGCGCTTTACCAGATCATTTACCCACAGTAATAGTTGTACTTACACCTTTTGCCGCTGCTTAGGCAGTGTTGTATCATGCGGTTGCTTGAGTTTTTGATGTGGTTTGCCTTTAAAGGATATTGTCGCTGTATTAATGGTATTGCTACAACTAGGCACGCTGTTACCGCGATAATTTTTACACCCCCAAAAAGCTCCTCGAGCACTTTCTCTTAAGCTCATGTCTGCGCCACAGAGGTTACACAGCGGTGCTATGTGACCACAATGTTCATCTAAGCAAACAGCAAAACCATTAGTGCGCTTGCGCATCATCGGGCTACCACAGAGGTCACACCCCGCTTCTTGGTGATCGCACAAAGGAAAATGCGAGCATGAGAAAAATGATGAAAACTTGCCAGTTCTCGCTGTTAATGTGCCAGTCGTACATCGAGCACATTTAATTTGCTCAAATAACGTTTGTACCAATGAAGTACTGAATTCATTCAGTTCAACGTTATAGGGTTGCTGAATAAGCTCAACCACAAAGGGACTGACATTGGTCATATCCGCTAATACATAAACACGATGCTTAGCTCGAGTCAGTGCGACATAAAACAAGCGTCGCTCTTCGGCAAATTGAAAAGCTTCAGCTTGGGGCAAGAAAGCGTCGAGTAAAGGTGGGGTTATTTTCTGTGATGGAAATCCGTGTATACCTTGAGTCAGCCCCAGTATTACCACATAGTCGGCCTCTTTGCCCTTTGAGGCATGAAAAGATAAACACTCAATCGATAACATGGGGTACTGAGCATTTAACTGACGCAATAGATCTTTATCGGGTAATTGAAACCAAAAACGTGCCAGTAAATAGACTGTCGGTTTCGTTATGGATTTAGTCGAGGGCTCAGTAGTAGATATCGCACTGGCTTTAGCCACATGAACAGACAAGGCGTTCAAAGCTTGCGCTAATGCATTAGCACTCGGTTCATCTTGACTTGCGCGCTCATTTACTCCGCGGCGTAGTATCGAGATAGCAGGATCAACCACCTGTATTAACGAATGAACCTCTTTATTAAGTTGATGCGGGTTTTTAGTCACAAAAGCGCTGGCAACTTCGCCGATACGGTTATTAAATCTAAACGTTAGGTCCAAATGAGTTTCGCTGGTCTGACCAAAATACTGGGCGAATTGCGTCGTTAAGCTGACATCTGCCCCACTGAAGCGATAAATAGCCTGCCAGTCATCACCCACACAAAAGAGTGAAGTCTCGCTACTGGAGGTTTTCGATCTTGAATCTCGCAGCGCACGCACTAAACGCGCTCTGGGTTCTGAAATATCCTGAAACTCATCGACCATAATATATCGCCACGGGCTAACGTATTGGCCGCTTTGCAGATAGGCTAGCGCTTTAGCAATCATATCTTCAAAGTCGATATCACCCGTTGCAGATAAATACTCCTGATACTGCTGTAAAATAGGTTGCAGCAATTGAAATGCTTTACGAGCTTGTTGAGGATCCGCTGCTTGGCTAAATATGCGTTGTAAACCTGTTTTATCCACACAAGCCGCTTTGTACAAACCGATTAACTGACTGAACAATTTAGCCAGTTCATTTACCCGCCCCAGCTCATAAAGGGTGGCCAATATCGCGTCATCAGGCAAAGGCGAGTAGTTAACCTTAAATACCGTTAAAGCCTGTTCAAGCTTGTTGATTAACTGATTTTTCTTGTGCTGATAATAAAATAATTCAATACAATTAGTTTGCTGTTTTTGATGTAACTGGCGTTTCCACGCCATTGATGCCAAATACGCTGCGTTATCGATATAAGGAGCGGTATTATTGGCGGAATCGATGCCGTAATATTCAATGTAAACGTTATATTGTGGTAGGTAAAAATCAGGCTGATACTGACGAAACTCAAGCGTGCTGACATCATATTCATATTTAGCTTCATACTGATATTCAATGCCATTGCTAAATAGCCAGTTGGCGATATACAGCTCACCAAAACTTTTTACTCTTTCGCCTTTTAATGAACGGATATCGTTGTCATGTAAATATTCAAAATACTCACCTTCAGTTGAAAATTCGAATGGGCTTTTTTCAACGTAATAGTAACGGCTAAAATAGTCGAAAAGATGTTTACGGTAAGACTCATTTTCAATCAACGTTTCTAATCTATCATGCACCCATTTGTCTTTGGCAGGTTCATCATTTACCCACGGTGATAAGCTTGGTTTTACACCTTCAACCTCGGTAATAATTTTTAAGCCTAAACTATGAAACGTGCTGGCTTTAATGTCAGCAGTACCAAGTTTGTGTTTAATCCGTAGATCCATTTCTTTGGCGGCTTTTGTACCATAAGCCAACAATAGAATATCATCCGCTTTCGCTTGACCGCTGGCGACTAAATACCCTGCACGGCCAACCATTACACTGGTTTTACCGGTTCCGGCACCCGCTAACAGTAGATTGTTATCATCATCAATAATGCAGGCGCGGCGCTGTTTATCCGTTAATGGATTTGATTCAACACTATCGAAAAAATCAGCAAATGCCACTAACTGCGATTGAATATAATCTTCACGCAAATGCTCTACATGCGCATTCTTCCAATGGTAAAAATGGTGTAATTGAGTTAATGCCGCGCGTGTTTTAGGTGGTAATTCAACGCTTGCACTCCACGGAAACCAACGGCGATATTCGCGCGCGATTCTTGAACTCATTTTCGCTAGCAATGACTGACGTAAATAGCGCTTCGATATGGCTTTTTCAATCCGTGCTATCAAATCATACAATGCTTGTTCATGGGATAACGCCCACAGTAATTCGACTTGGAGTTTAAAATGAGAGCGAGCAAAATAACTCAGAAATGGAATTTGATAGCTCACGCCAGAGGCGGTAAAACTTAATAAGCTACCCAGTAAGCTGGCACTAAACAGTGGTGGATGATCTAACTGCTGCCAAGATACATGCTCAAGATTCGTCAATGACAAACGCGATAAAAATAGACTCTGGGTTGGAACAAAGCTTATGCCCTCTGCCGTTATCTCAAGCGCATTGGCATTGCGATGATATAAATGTCCGAACCAACTGTGAGGAATAGGGTTAACTGAATATTGTGCTGACAATGTAAAACCTACGACTAAATGGTTTCTGGAATTAACCAACTAATATATAAGATAACTTTACAGTAAATAATTCACAATTGCGGATTTAATTTAAGTACTAAAACAGCTGGTTGGTTAATTAACATCCAGCACAGCCGAACTGATGATCTTCCTTTTGTGGGCAAAACTTCATACAGTGATCATATCTATTTTTATCTACTGATTGCATAAGACGATTTGGAGCCTAAATGTCACCTCATCATTACCCAACGTTTGCCTTAGACGACATTGCTAACTTACATGAATCAGCTCAAGTTGAATTTAAATTAGCAGGTGGACGAGACGGCAAGGGTACATTGCCCGAAGGCATGTGGGAAAGCTATAGCGCTTTTGCCAACACCTTAGGTGGTGAAATTATTTTAGGCGTAAAGGAGCAACAAGGTGAGTTTACTATTGAGGGGATTGTTAATCCTATGCCGATGCTGAGTGAAATTTGGCAAATATTACACGATCCGAAAAAGATCAGTCACAATATTTTAGCTCCAACTGATGTACAAATTATTGAAATTATGGCGAAAAAGCTTATTCGTATCCATGTGCCCTGTGTCGATGTAAAACTTAGGCCTATTTATGTTGGTACTGATCCGTATAGCGGCACCTACTTTCGTGTAGGTGATGCCGATATGCATGCTAGCCGCGAGCAAGTAGAACAAATGAGCCTTAAAGCAGGCATAGACCTAAAACGCTAACGTCACCCTAAAGTAAGCCTAACAGAAGATCTAAATGATTAATTTCAATGTGTGGCAAAACCGGTTGAGCTTTTTTATGCCGTTGCTGCATACAGGGATTTAACCACACAGTTTGGCACCCTGCCATTTTTGCCCCAGCAATATCAGACAGCGGATGATCACCCACATGCAATAATGCTGCAGGCTTAATATCCAGTTGACGGCAAGCGAGGCTAAACATGTCGGCAGCAGGCTTCATTTTAACTCCGTGGCCTGGATGAAGCACAAATTTCATGACCTTATCTAAGCCAATACGTTGGCTGTCGACATTGCCATTAGTAATACCAATAAGCTGATAGCGTTGACTTAAACGCTCTAGTACCTGCAATACATTAATATCAACGGTAAAGTTACTACGATGATGGGTAAAACACGCCATGCCATCTTGGGCCCCTTTGCTGGCTTCAACTTCGCTATAACCAAAGTGTAAAAGGCCTTGGCGCAACATGGCATAACGGGCTGCGGTGGTATCGTGTACTAACTCTGGGTGATGAATAAATAACTGATGTTTAAGTTGCTGCCATTGATCTGCCCCCCATGCTGTAGTGGCGGGATAGGTTTGATTAATTAGCGAAAATAGTTCATCGCTGGCATGTAATACGTAAGGAAGATTATTATAGAGTGTGTCGTCTAAATCAAAACTGATCGCGCTAAACGGTTGTAGACGTTGATACTGGATCATTGATGCTTTAAGTAATGGCGTTGTCATTATTTTCCCCTGTCTTTTTTCGCTCTTGGATGCGCGTTATCGTACACTTTGGCAAGGTGTTGAAAGTCTAAACTAGTGTAAATCTGCGTGGTCGATAAGTTAGCATGACCAAGCAGTTCTTGTACGGCACGTAAATCTTGACTTGATTCAAGCATATGGGTTGCAAACGAATGACGCAATTTATGTGGGTGAACTTTTACCGCCATAGCTTGTTCCTGACCCCACTTAGCCATCCGCGCTTGAATACTGCGATGAGATAATCGTTTACCTTGGCTACTGACAAATAATGCATCACCCGCTTGACTACAAGGTAACTGGCTGCGGCAGTTTAGCCATGCCGTTAATGCATTTAAGGCTAGTTTTCCAATGGGCACAACCCGCTGTTTACTGCCCTTACCCAGCACTTTAACTTCGCTTTGATCAAACTTAATGTCAGCGCAATCTAGGCTGGCGAGCTCAGCTAAACGTAAGCCACTGGAATAAAATAATTCCATAATAGCTTTGTCACGTAAGCACAACGTATCGTCACCCTCGATAGACAACAAATGACTGACGGCATCGACATCCATATTTTTTGGCAAAGGTTTGTTTTGTTTTGGAGCACTTAAGCTGTGTGCTGGGTTGACCGTTATGGCACCTTCGCACAATAGGAAATTAAAGAACTGTTTTACGGCTGACAAACACAAAGATAACGAACGTGGACTCAAGCCTTTACGGTGTAATGTTGCCAACATAGATTGTAGCTCGTCGCGGGTAACATCAATAAGCTGAGTTGATTCGGTTAAGATGCCTTCAACCCTTCGTAATTCAAACATATAATTACGCACGGTATAGCTTGATAGTTGCCTTTCTGAGGTTAAATGTTGGCTAAATATCGTTTGCCAGTCTGTTGGCTGCATCACAATGCTCCCAGTACATGAACGATTGGAGTACGCTGTGTATCCTAAACAACACACTGAGCATTAACTATTACAGTTGCGGTAGCTTATGGTCTAACAAACGACGCAACTGGCTAAATAGCAATGAGTCCATATCAGGATGAAAATGAGTGGGATCTTTACTGGCAATGGCAAATATCACCTGGCCATTGTCATCCGATAATTTAGTCAATGCTACAGACCCCACATCACTGCCAAATAAACGTTTAGATTCTGATTGCGTGAGCCGCCCAAAGTAATAACCGCTTTGGACACGATGACGCCAAATTTTTGCTAATTCGCTGTCAATATCGTGCACAGTAATCAACCTAACATGACTAAAGCCAAACTCAGTTTTTAATCCTTCAGACAATACTTGACGCAGCTCGCCTAAGTCTTGACTTGCAAGCATTTTAAACGATAACTCAGTATTAAATTTAAAGATTCTCTCATTATGAGTCGCTATGTTCATCAGCGAAGTAATTTCTTCTTCAAGCTGATTGACGCGCTGGCGAAGCAGCTCTTGTCGACGTTCAACTAATGAAACCGCACCACGTTCTGCATGCGGAACACGCATGGCCACTAACAACTCTGGATAACGATTAAAAAAGTCAGGATTATCTAACAAATATTCGCGGATCAGCATTTCATCAAAAGGGGCTTGTTGCAAACTGGCCATCATGTCGACAGCAAGATCTTGACCAATTGAATTGATATCTTTGGCTTGTGCACTGCTAACCGTATTGCCTGCCACTTCGTTAGCTAAACTGACTTCGGAGGTAATCTCACTCATAGTTGTATTTGTCCATCATATACATGTTCTGCTGGGCCCGTCATCCACAAAGGTTTACCCTCGCCGTCCCAATTAATGACTAAGCTACCACCAGGTAAATCCACTCTCACCTGCTTATCAAGCTTACCCTGTAATTGACCAACGGCTGCAGCAGCGCATGCGCCCGTGCCACAGGCTAGCGTTTCTGCTGCGCCACGTTCATACACGCGCAACTTAATATGCCCAGGGTTAATGACTTGCATAAAGCCAACATTGACGCCCTTAGGGAAGCGTTCGTGGCGAGTTAACATACTGCCAATTTCATCAACCTTGACGGTTTGCACATCTTCAACGTCGATAACGCAATGGGGGTTACCCATAGAAATAGCGCCACACAGGTAAGTTTGCATTGCGGTTTGCAGTAAGTAGGTCTTTTCGCTTTTTTTAGCTTTAAACGGAATTTGGCTTGGTTCAATAACGGGAACACCCATATTAACTGTGATGTTACCATCACGCTCTATCCGCAAAGTAATTTTACCTGAGTTAGTGCTCACCCGAATTTTATTTTTTTGGGTGAGGCCTTTATTGCGAACAAAACGAGCAAAACAGCGTGCACCATTGCCACACTGCTCAACTTCACTGCCATCGGCATTAAAGATGCGATAATGAAAATCTAAATCAGGATCATAGGGCGGCTCGACCAACAATAATTGATCAAAACCAATCCCAAAATTTCGATCGGCAAGACGGCGAATTTGTTCAGGTGAAAAAAACACATTTTGTGTTACGCCATCAACGACCATAAAGTCATTACCCAGTCCGTGCATCTTAGTGAAATGGATCACAAAAGTTTCCTTATAAAACGTTATGCCGTTTGCTTATTGCCTATGGCAATAAATATTCGCCTTGCCAAAGTTGTTGTAGCGTTTCGCGCTGACGAACAACAAAATCATCACTACCATCAACCATAATCTCCGCGACTCTTGGACGAGAGTTATAATTTGAGGCCATCACAAAACCATAGGCACCACTTGAACGAACGGCTAATAAGTCACCCGCCTTTACCGCTAACTGCCTGTCTTTACCGAGAAAGTCACCAGTCTCACATACAGGACCTACAATATCATAAGCGAAAGTTGGCGCATCATTTTGTTGTACCGGAATAATATTCTGCCACGCACTATAAAGCGCAGGGCGAATAAGATCGTTCATGGCACCATCGACAATCGCAAAACGCTTATCGCTATTTTCTTTTAGGTAAAGCACTTGAGTGACGAAAATACCTGCGTTAGCCGCAATCGCACGACCCGGTTCAAAAATTAATGTTAACTTACGACCATTTAAACGATCGAGTAATGCTGCGGCGTATTTATCTGGATGCGGCGGAGTTTCACTATTATAGGTAACCCCTAAGCCGCCACCCACGTCAAAATGTTCAATCTTAATACCTTGCTCACCTAAACGGTCGATCAACGCCAGCATGCGATCCATCGCATCTAAAAAGGGTTTAATCTCGGTAAGCTGTGAACCAATATGGCAGTCGACACCTTTTACATGTAAATGAGCTAATTCAGCGGCACGAGCAAAAACCGTATCAGCCTCGTCCATGGCGATGCCAAATTTATTTTCTTTAAGACCTGTGGAAATATAAGGATGAGTACCAGCATCAACATCGGGATTAATCCGCAAAGAAACCGGTGCCACTTTACCTAAGCGCCCAGCGACGTCATTAAGCTGTTCAAGTTCAGCACTGGACTCAACGTTAAAACAGTAAATACCAATGTTTAGGGCTTGCTCCATTTCGGCAACCGTTTTGCCCACACCAGAAAAAACCACTTTCTTAGGGTCGCCGCCCGCTTGTAATACACGCGAGAGCTCACCACCAGAAACAATATCAAAACCACTGCCTAAACGGGCCAATACATTTAACACTGCAAGGTTTGAATTCGCCTTCACCGCATAACAAATAAGATGAGGATGATCAGCAACGGCATTATTAAAGGCATGCCAATGGCGCTCTAATGTGGCACGAGAATAAATATACAACGGCGTACCGTGCGTTTTAGCCAGTTTTGCTACATCGCAGTCTTCTGCGAATAGTGAATCATTTTGATATGAAAAGTAATCCAAAATGCGGTCCCTTATAAATGCTATTCTTGTTGTGAGGTTGAAGGTTGAGAGTCGAGCACCTCAGTTTGCCTGGGCACATCTGTGCTGGCAGATTTTGGGGCGACTTTATTGGCCACTGGCTCAGGAGTTTTGTATAAAACGCCTTTTTGACCACATGCGGTTACAAATAGGCTAGCAAGCATAATAGATAAAAGCAGTCTCATTTTTTTCAACATCTGTGCATCTAGTGAATAATGGTCTTATAATCGCATTCATAACGCAGAAAGCAAAGGATAGAAATACATGGCTATTACAGATACTGAGTTTCATCGATTAGCCGATGAAATGTTTGGCGAAATAGAGAACGCGGTAGAAAAAGCAATTGACGAGCAAGATGCCGATGTCGATATTAATGCCAGCGGCAATGTTTTACAGTTGGCTTTTGAAGATAATTCGCAAATCGTCATCAATAAACAAGAGCCTCTTCATGAAATTTGGCTGGCGACAAAATCAGGTGGTTATCACTTTAATTACAATGATGGCAAATGGTTAGATACCCGTAATGGATTAGAATTTATGTCTTTTGTGATTGATGCCATCAATAAACAAAGCGGTATTTTGCTCGAGATAAACGCATAAACCTCACAATAACTTAGTGTGTAATAGCACTAAGTGAGTGATTAAATGGTCATTGAATTTGGGCTTGTGCTTAAAATGCTGAGCCCATTTCATCTACTGACAAGCCAAATGGCATTACGGTTAATTTACCTTCAATATGCACAAGTTGAAAAAACTGCGGCATATTAAAAACAGGCCGGTGCTGTTTTTGTTCGTCAAAGACATACAAATGGCTTTCTTTAGCCACAAAATCATTGATACTGGTATGTTGATATTGTAAATGTTCAAGCTGATTCTTCTCGTCTGCAATAAACACATCAAGCACTTGCTTACGTTGACGGACAAAATATTGCTTAGCATCCATGACAATAAATTTGCGAATCACCGATGGTACATTCACGTTAGTATCATCCACGGTATAAGGTAGTGGTAACTCATGAGTGTGATCATTTCTGACCTGTGCCACAACGTCAGTCTTGCGATACATCATACCTAACGCATTAAAGTACATACTGTATTGTTGATCGCCCATAATTATTGGATGCATTAGTGTATTGCTCTGATTGACCTTTTTCATTAAACCATAACATCGTAATAATAAGGTTTTAAGCTGATTAAAAATCGGTTGCTTTAGCTTAGCTGAGCAACTAATAATCGATAAATCAACTTGGTCATTTGAACGTTTTAACCCCAGAATAATAAATGAAATAGCTTCAAGTAATGCGGTATTGCCATTGAAGCGATGGCTTTGCCATTCTCCCCAGCTGTTTAAACACACAACCGCCACCGACGACAACATACTGATTTTTTTCTGTCCAAAGGAAAGAATATTGGCATTAATATGTTCCAACATCAGTTCTTGCTCATTCAATTGAGTGGTCGGATCTTTATCCATATTGGTAATCAACACAATTTTTTGATAACACCAAGGTTCGCATAAATCACGTTTATAGACAGTGGGTACATTGTGCATAATAGGGATAAGTTTACGGGTTAGGTAACTCAATTTATCTGTCCGTCTTTTACCTCGTCCAACTTGAAACCACTTAGTATCGGTAGTTGCGAGCCCATTTAACACTGACCACGCAACTAAACTGCATATATTATCCGCTTCATGGATGGGATGATTATCGAACTCATGTCCTTGATTATCTGTAACAGCTTGAGACGGATCCTGTTCGACATAAGTTTGGCGATAGAGATAAAAACGTGATGCTTGCTTGCAATGAAAGATAGTCAACGATTTTTCAGCTGTCGATAAACTCCAAAGTCGGTTTAGAGGCTGTATTAAATGGTCATCATCACTAAAATAAGTATGTAATTTACGAGCCAATAAGCCGAGTTCTTCAACTCGCATACGTTCACTTAAGGTTTGTTTTGAAGCAAATTTCAATAGATTTTTGTAACTGACTAATAACAGTTCACTGAGCTGCTGGTTGAACCATTTCAACTGGCCAGCATGCCAATAAGGACTATTATCCAATGTGGTGATTAGCTCATGGCTCCAGCCCCATTGTTTAACCAGGCTGGCCATTTTTTCAACCCGCCAGTCTGTTGCACTATGAGTAGGTGACAAACTCGATAAAGTGATACCAGACTTTAAATAAAAACAACGCCTAACGATCTCTAAACGGTTATCATCACCTTGAGCTATCAAGTAAGTTTCAATACGTTGATAAAGCAATAAATAAGCGTCATTAGCAACACTAAAATCTTGATCTAGGCAATATTGCCAAAGTTGTTGAGTTATTAGTCTTGTATGGGGATATTCTGAGGCATAAGTTTCCAATAACAACACTTTTAACAAGGCTTTATGAGGTTTATTGAGCCCTTTATAGAGCTGCCATAATGAGGCACCGAAATACTCTGCCGCAGGTAATGAATTCACATTGCCAAGATAAAGTAAGTTGGCATTAGACTGAGTATCTTGGCTTTGTGCATCGGGCCACCAAGCCACAGTTTTACCGGCGAGCCTAATATGAGAACGGTAAAACTCTTCTAATAATAACCAGTGTTGGCTACTACCACTGTGTTCTAATCCTACTGGTTGGCAATTATCAAATGCGCTGCATTCTCTAAATTGCATAGGATGTACTAGATAAAAATTCACTTCAAACTCAAAACCGGCAAACCAGTCACTGATGAGTTTGTTTTTATATTCAATGAGTTTAAGTTGTGCTTGAGTCAGTTTACTATTGTAAACCAACCAGATATCGAAATCGCTTTGCGGATTTTGCCCAAAACTAGCAGTACTGCCCATGGCATAGATACCTTCAAAAGCATCAACACTTGAATCAATGGCGGAGGGTACAGACAAACATAAGGCATCACATGCTGCAATCATTGCATTTGACAAATCAAACCCATGAACACCACACGGCGTGTTGGGGTCGATAATGCCGGAGACATCTATTTGATTATGATGTATTAAAAAAGGAATTATATGAAATAAATGCTGCTGCAAATCAGGCAGTACATTAGTCACTCTAGTTAATCTAATGTTATTTAGTTTCTCAGCTAAATCCTTTTGATAATATGCCGTTTTATCGGTCAAGACTTACTCCATTTACGCTTTTTGCTACACAAACTATTTGGTGACAAATTTTTCTAACACACTCGAACCTAAGCTCAAATTTTCGACCAAGATCACGCTTTCGTCAAAACAGTGATCATCGTAGCATTTATTTTATATTTCACCAGTAGTTGTTCAACGAGATGAATCACAAATAAGCCCTACAGACTTCAAACAATTACCATCGATTTGTTACATCCAAGCGAGAGCGGTGATAGCATTACTCCATTGAGGCTATCTAATGGATCTACTACCATGTCTGAAAATATAATTCGTATCGCAACACGTAAAAGCCCACTGGCAATGTGGCAAGCTGAATTTGTTAAAGCTGAACTTGAACGCATTCACCCCGATCTCACGGTTGAGTTATTACCAATGAGCACCAAAGGTGATGTCATTTTAGATACTCCTTTAGCTAAAATTGGTGGCAAAGGGCTATTTGTTAAAGAGTTAGAAGTCGCGATGCTTGAAAATCGTGCCGATATTGCAGTGCACTCAATGAAGGATTTACCAGTAGATTTTCCTGAAGGTTTAGGCCTACAGGTAATTTGCGAACGTGAAGATCCACGCGATGCTTTTGTATCAAATAGCTATAAATCTATTAGTGAATTACCTCAAGGCGCGGTTGTGGGTACCTCAAGTCTGCGCCGTCAGTGTCAAATTAGAGCCGCTCGTCCAGATCTTATTATTAAAGACTTACGCGGTAATGTTGGTACCCGTTTAGCCAAACTCGATAGTGGTGATTATGATGCTATTATCCTAGCGGCTGCCGGATTAATCCGCTTAAAACTCAATCAACGAATTGCAGGGTTTATCTCTGCAGAAGAGTCACTTCCAGCCAATGGACAAGGTGCTGTCGGCATTGAATGTCGTCTAAATGACGAGCGTGTTAAAGCATTACTCGCACCACTTGAACATTTAGAAACCCGTTACAGAGTGCTGGCTGAACGAGCAATGAACACGCGCCTAGAAGGCGGATGCCAAGTGCCTATCGGTGCTTTTGCTGAAATTCAAGGCGATAATTTAACCCTACGTGGTTTAGTCGGCAATCCTGATGGTAGTGAAATAATAACGGGTATGGTATCGGGTTCTAAAACTGATGCCGTTGCACTTGGAGAGTCTCTTGCAGAAGATTTACTCAGTCGCGGGGCTAAAACTATTTTAGATGCTGTTTATGCTAGTTAAGAGATAACTGGCCATGAAAGTCTTGCTAACGCGCCCACAAGGGCGCAATCAAGCAATGGAAGAGCAACTCTCACAACGAGACGTTGCTTATCTTGTTACCCCACTTTTAGCGGTAATTGAAACAAACGAATCAATGAGCCATGCTACTTTAGCCCACACTGATAATTTGCTCTTTATTAGCACTAATGCCGTCGATTTTGCCGCCACTAAACTCAACAATTCATTCCCACAGCACTGTCACTATTTCGCTGTTGGTCAAGCAACCGCCGATAGCTTAGCTCACTATAATATCCAAGCGATTAGCTCGCCCGAAGAGAGCCAAGATAGTGAAGGTTTATTATCACAGCCCCAATTACGAGATATCGATAAGCAGTCATTTATTATTGTACGTGGATTAGGTGGACGTGAAATGCTCGCTGAACAATTAGCGCTTCGAGGTGCCAAGGTAAACTATTGGCAGGTCTATCAGCGCGTGATACCTAAGCTCAACGCAAAACAAACAATTCAACAATGGCAATCCTTCGGTATTGATACCATTGTGGTCACCAGCGGCGAAATATTATCCAACTTAGTTGACCTTGTCCCAAAAGAATTATTTGCATGGTTACGTGCATGTCATATCATAGTGCCTAGTCATCGCGTCGAATTACAAGCAAAAGCAATGGGATTAAGCCATATTACCAATGCAAATGGAGCAAATACTCAAGCTATACTCACGAGTCTTGCGTTATAATTTGTTATTGTATTGTTACCTTGCATCGACACACATTTTTAATATTGCTTATATTGGTTGTATTTTTGCTTTCAAGGACTGTTCATGGAAAACAATAAAAAAGATCCAAACTCGCCAGCACACAAGGATGAGAAAGTGATTTCTCCTGCGCAAAATCCAATAGAAAAGCCGCTACAGGCAAAAAAAGCCAATGCAACGAGCCAACAGTCTGCTGACAACAAAAATAATAATCAGACAAATTCTCCGGTAAATAACAGCCGACGCAAAGCTAAACCTAGCTCTTGGTGGATCCGTATTGGGGTATTATTCAGTTTACTGGTTGCCATTGTTGCTGTGGCGTCTTGTTACTGGCTTTATTTGCAGCTTAGCCAACAAAGTCAAGGCCAAACTCAATTAGAACAAAGTATCACTGAACAAGTTACACAAAATAAATCGTTAAAATATGAATTACAACAAACCGTCATGGCTTCCAATAAACGCTTTGGTACGTTAGAGCAACAACAGCTGAACGATACTAAAGCTTATGCAAAATTAGCTGAACTACAGCAATCAAATAAACAACTGCAAGAACGTGTAGCTGTTATTGCCCAGCGCAGTCCTAACCATTGGATGGCATCAGAAGCCGAATATTTAGTTCGCATGGCTGGCAGAAAACTATGGTTAGAAAACGATCCGCAAACAGCAATTGGTTTATTACAGTCTGCAGATGAACGTATCAGTGCGATGAAAGATCCTGCATTAACTCTTTTACGTAAAGCCTTAGCTGAAGACATCATTAAAGTTAACGCATTAAAAACCACTGATATAACCAATACCATCTTTGACTTAGATAATATTATCAATGATGTAGAAGGGTTACCGTTAAATCGTGTGGATGAGAATTTTACAGAAAATAAAAACACCCAGGCAGTCACCGACTCAATTGATGATTGGCAACAAAATCTCGCCACAACCTGGCATGAATTAACTGATGGTTTTATTACTATCCGCAAACGGACCACTGATTTAGAGCCACTGTTATCACCGGAACAGCAATGGTATTTAGTTGAAAATATTCGCAACAAATTATTGCAAGCACAATTAGCACTGTACCGATTTGACCAAGTGAATTATCAGCAATCTATTGCTTTAGCAGACAAGTGGTTACATCAATACTTTGACTTAACAGATCCAAAGACTAAAGCAATAATTGCGTCTTTGGATAAACTAGCCAAGGTTAAAGTTGAAAAAGTGACTCTTAATAAATTTCAAGCCTCGCCACTACTCCAGCAGCTGGTTACTTATGGTGAAATAATGCCTACACAGGAGCCAGCACAATGATTAAGACGCTGGTTTATGTTGTTCTCATTTTAATTGGACTGTGTCTCAGCCCACTTATTGTTGGACAAAGCGGTTACGTTTACATCGCAATAGGTGACTACCAGATTGAAACTAGCTTAGTCATAGGTGTTGTGGGGTTAATTGTATTTTATTTTGCGCTGCAATTACTCGAGTGGTTAATTTTATTATTATTAAATATGCTACTAAGCAGTCGCTACCTGCCAGAGCAATGGCGTAGAAAAGCGGCTAAAAAGCATACTTTAACCGGCGCTTTAGCACTGGCTGAAGAAGATTGGCCTGCGGCTGAAAAAGCCATGGCTAAAGGTGCTGAAAAAGGTGAAATTCCAGTATTAAATCTTTTTGCGGCAGCAAGAGCAGCTCACTATCAAGGTGATATTACTGCGCGAGATCATTATTTAACTCAAGCAGAAAATAACCCTATTGCCAAGACAGCGGTTTATACATCGCGTACCCGCTACTTAATGAAGCAGGGGGAGCTCACTCAAGCTCGAGTAGTACTTGATAAACTAAATCCAACAAGTAAAAGTAGTGCACCAGTACTGAAACTAGCACAAGAGTTATATTTGCAGCAAAATGATTGGCAGGCATTAAAATTGTTGTTACCAATCCTGAAAAAACGCCAATTACTTTCTGAAACTGAGTTCAACCAATTAAACACTAAAACCAACAGTATTTTAATGGTAAATGCAGCTAAGACTTCTGAAGCAGAATTGAATAAATGTTGGCATTGGTTAAGTAAGTCGGAGCGTAAACAAGATGAATTAGTTGTCGCTTATGCTCATGGATTGACTCAGTATGGGCATAAAGATAAAGCAATAAAGTTAATTATTAAACAACTTAGCGCTGCACCATCGGCGGCTTTATTTGCCGCAATACCTGATTTAATCGATGCACAAGATCAAGAGGTGCGTAAATTACTCAGCCGACTAGAAACCACTCATGAAAATGATGCTGACTATCAAATGTGTCTGGCAAAGCTTGCCATTCAAAGTCGTGACACTAAACAAGCTAAAACTCATTGGCAAAATGTCTGTCGTATAGCACCAACGCATCAATCATGGTTAGCATTAGCACAAGCCCAAGAACAGTTAGGTGAAAACTCTTCTGCAGCAAACAGTTATCGTAATGCTGCAAACATAATCTAAGCAATAAAGTTATTTTTAAGCTCATCTCAAAGCCTACAATCTCGTAGGCTTTTTTAGTTATTCTGCTTTATTTGTTGTTATCTATGCCGACATAAGGAAATAAATAACAATATTAAACTACATTTAATTACGACTTTTTTATGACGTAAAAATATATAGAACTAATAGGTTAACAAATTAATACTTTGTTTTATATGCTTATTATAACTAGCTTGTTTAGAAACGCCTTAACGTCAAAAAATTGACTACCATTGTGGTAAGTGATATTATTTGACCTAATGTTTATAAAATAATTTTAATGTTAATACTATTATTATATTAAGCAAATATGATGCAAATTAACTCATTGTTATCTTAAGTATATAAAGCTGTTGGGAGCTTCAAATGGAATCAATTACTACGTCAAAAAATGGAATACTTTCTGCTTCAGAAGGTACAGTAACAATAACAATTAACAATGAAACCAAGGAACTACAACTTGGCCAGACAATTCCTGCTGGAGCATTAGTTTCAGGCAGCAATGAGTTTGCTTTTGTTATTACATTCGATGACGGCACTATTTTTAATAGTGCAGATACTCCTGATGATGCCATTATCGAGCAAGTAGCAGATCAACAAGCAATAGATGAAATCGCAGCCTTGCAGGCATTAATTGCATCTGGCGAAGATCCGACAGCAAACCTACCAGAAACCGCCGCTGGCACCCCAACAGCCAACCAAGGTGATTTTGGTTATGTCTCAGTATCAAGAGATGGTGCAGAGACCATTGCGAATACAGGCTACGACACGACAGGACAAACTGCTACCCCAACAGCAGTGACTCAAGAAGAAGTGCTTATTGAAAATGATTCCCCATCGGTTGTATTAAATGACGTCATTACAGTTAGCGAAGATCAAGTTGCTGCTGGAAATGTTTTAGATAACGACAGCGATACTGACTCAGGTTTGAGTGTAGTGAGTTTTGAAGTAGATGGACAAACCTATCCTGCGGGTACAGAAATCGAGCTTGAAGATGGAGTGCTCGTTATCAATCCTGATGGTTCTTTTACTTTTTCTCCTAATGAAGATTGGAATGGCCAAGTGCCGGTCATTACCTATACGACTAACACTGGTGAAACCGCGACGCTGACCATCGAAGTCACACCTGTCGATGACGCATCTGTGTTGGCTAACGACACCAATACTGTTGCTGAAGATACTGTTGCTACAGGTAATGTACTTGATAACGATAGCGACGTAGATTCAGACCTAAGCGTGAGTAGCTTTGAAGTGGATGGCCAAACTTATACGGCCGGCACAGAAGTTGCTCTTGAAGGTGGTGTCCTGATCATCAATGAAGATGGGTCTTACACCTTCACACCCAATGAAAACTGGAACGGTACCGTTCCTGTCATTACTTACACCACTAATACGGGTGTTACCGCGACGCTTACCATCGAAGTCACACCTGTCGATGACGCATCCGTGTTGGCTAACGACACCAATACTGTTGCTGAAGATACTGTTGCTACAGGTAATGTACTCGATAACGATAGCGATGTAGATTCAGACCTAAGCGTGAGTAGCTTTGAAGTGGATGGTCAAACTTATACGGCCGGCACAGAAGTTGCCCTTGAAGGTGGTGTCCTGATCATCAATGAAGATGGTTCTTACACCTTCACACCCAATGAAAATTGGAACGGTACCGTTCCTGTTATTACTTACACCACTAATACGGGTGAAACCGCGACGCTAACCATCGAAATCACACCTGTCAATGATGCACCAACCATTGACGTAGTCGCCAATGACTTTACCGAAAATAGCGCCGCAGCTGGCGATGTAGCGGCGACTTACAATACCTTCGATGAAGACGGTGATGCACTGACAGTGGACTTTACGGCCGGCACCAATACCGACGGTTACTATGCATTGATCAACGGCGAAGTGGTGTTAACCCAGGCAGGGGCAGATCTGATCAATAACGGTGGCACTTTACCAGCGATTGATTTAACTGTGTCAGATGGCAGCTTAACTGGCCAAGACAGTGACACGCCGGTTGTATCGCCTATAAATGATGCTCCAGTGTCTGACAGCTACAGCTTTAGCTACAATGAAAACAGCAGCGACAGCACTGTGATTGGCACCGTCAATGCCATCGATCCGGAAGGCACGCCAGTGACCTACAGCATCGTCAGCGGCAATGATGACGCTTGGTTTGAGATTGATCCCGTGACCGGTGTCATCAGCTTGACCCCAGCGGGCGTGGCCGCCGTCGCCAATGACTTTGAAGCCCTGGCGAACGTGCACAATTTAGTCGTTGGCGCCTCAGATGGTGTCAACACCACCAACAT